>JACCZZ010000394.1 GCA_013695715.1 Chitinophagales bacterium
TCTATGGACTTAGTAAATACGCTTGGTCAAATCATAATGTCATCTACTGAAAAAACTTCCAGTTTCCAATTTAAAAAAGAAATCAATTTAGGTGATGTTGCATGCGGTGTTTACTTTCTGGATATTAAGATTGGGAATGATCTTGATTATCCCTATTTAGTTAGAAAGAAAATTGTAATAACTCAAAAGCAGTTTTAAACTGTGTATAGATTTAATTTCTTATTGGTTAGTAAAAGTATAGTGAGCTGCTGTGTCACACAGAAGTTTATTTCTGATGAATTTGAATTGTACCTCCTTACTAAGATTAGATTCAACGCTGGATATAAGGAATACCGTGTAGATCAATAAAGGGATCGCCACAAGTAATAAGCTGGCATCAACAAGTTGAGAATTCACAATTTATAATTAAGACCTCAAATGATGTTGGTCGATCTATAGTCTGCTTAGTCGAAAATCTATTTTACACACGATTTAATAGTTGGAGGATGGTAAACTTCACATAAAAACTCCGCGCGGCAAAGGCAGACAGATAATCAATCTGAAATCGGAGAGATAGGTGGTGGTGATCAGCAATAAGAGGTGAAATGCATTATAATTTAATACCTGATTATTTCAGATCCTGCACATTCATCTCAATTCTTTTCGTTCCATTCCATTCATTTTCTTCTATAGTATAGCAGACATCAAAATGACCACGGCTCTTAACAATATCAGCAGACGAAGCCATTCCAAAGCCAATGCCTCGAAGTGAGCTGAAGCTTTCTTTTTTTACTGAAAATTTGAGATGCTCCTGACCAATGATGCGAGACCAGCCCGTGTCACTCACCTGCCTTGTAATAAATACTGGTTTCATGTTTTGAGGACCAAATGGAGCAAATTGTTTAAGTATATGATAAAACTTTGGCGTTACCTCTTCAATATTTAATTCTGCGCTGATCTCAATCTCTGGCGTAAGGCACCGCTCCTCTATAGTAGAAGAAACCACTTCTTCAAACCGATCAATAAATGCCTGTAGATTTTCCATCCGTAGGGTGAGCCCAGCGGCAAACATGTGACCGCCAAACTGTTCAAGCAGCTCACCGCAAGAACAAATGGCTTCATAAATATTAAACCCTGCCACTGACCGGGCAGAACCTGAAGCATAGCCATTTGATTCTGTAAGAATGATAGTTGGGCGATAACATGTATCCATGAGCCTTGAAGCTACAATTCCAATAACCCCTTTGTGCCAGTGCGGCTGAAAGAGTACTGTAGATTTTTTCTTTGGGTGAAGCGGATCATTATTCAGCATCGACAGCGCCTCTGTAGTTATCAACGAATCACGTTCTCTCCGGTCGTTGTTATGTTTATTTAGAATTTCTGCATTTCCCACAGCATGATGTTCAGATTCTGAAATCAACAACCGAACAGCATTTCTTGCATCGTCCATCCTTCCTGCAGCATTAATTCGGGGACCAATAACAAAAACCAGATCGGAGATCGTGAATTCTTTTTTAACCGAATTCATTGTCATCAATGCTTTCAGGCCTGCACTTGGATGATTATTTATCTTCTGCAACCCATAGTAAGCGAGTATACGGTTCTCCCCGGTGATGGGGACAATATCTGATGCAATGCTAACCACAACGAAGTCGAGGTATTTTAAGTAAGATTCCTCTGGTAAATTATTTTTTATCGCATACGCTGAAATCAGCTTAAAGCCAATGCCACAGCCGCTCAATTCTTTAAAGGGATATTCACAATCATGTCTTTTCGGATCAAGCACCGCAACTGCTCGTGGAATTTCATTACCTGGCAAATGGTGATCGCAGATTATGAAGTCAATAGATTGGCTATTCGCATATTCAATCTTATCAATGGATTTAATTCCGCAATCCAAAGCGATGATCAGTGAATAGCCGTTTTCTTTCGCCCAGTCTATGCCACGTGCAGATATGCCATATCCCTCAGTATACCTGTTTGGAACATAATATCCTACATGTAAATTAAGCGACAGAAAAAATGAATAAACTGTGGCTACAGCAGTAGTGCCATCGACATCATAATCGCCATAGATGAGGATTTTCTCCTTCCGGGCAATGGCTTTTTCTATCCGATCAATAGCCTTATCCATGTCCTTCATTAGAAAAGGATCATGAAGATCTGACATCAAGGGTCGGAAAAATTTTTTCGCCTCATCAAATGTGGAAACTCCCCGCTGCACAAGTAAGCTTAAAAGGGCAGGATGAATTTTCAGCGCCTCTTTTAACAGTGCAAGCTTTTGAGAATCAGTTTCTTTTATTACCCATCGCTTGTTCATGGCAAATAATACAAGGCTATTTACTACACTAATTTATAAAACATATTTATATTCCTTTATTCTTTGCTGTCATTGCCCGTTCCCATTCCCAGGCTGAACGCATCATTTCTTCAAGGGATCTTTTTGGCATCCATTCAAGCAACTGCTCAGCTTTTTTATTATCAGAGTATATGGCGATAGCATCTCCTAACCTGCGGGGACCTACCCGAAAGTTAAGCTTAATACCCGTTGCACTCTCAAATGCATTTATTATTTCTAATACGCTTACACCATTGCCTGTGCCAAGATTAATGGTTTCTAATACGGATGAATCAGGAGATTTATTTTGTTCACTCAGATATTCTAAAGCAAGTGTATGAGCCTCGGCTATATCCATTACATGAATATAATCACGAATACAAGAGCCATCCCTTGTAGGATAGTCAGTTCCGTTTACAACAAATTCTTTTTGCTTTCCGATCGCTGTTCTTGTTATTGCTGGAATTACGTTAAAGGGTTTTTCTTCAAGTGGCTCACCCAATAAAGCGGAGGGATGGGCACCAACAGGATTAAAGTAACGAAGTATAGAGCATAAGAAGGGTTGTGCTTTTATCGTATCTGAAATGATTACTTCTCCAAAATATTTCGTTCGTCCATAAGGTGATTCCTGTATAAATACCGAAGTATCTTCTCTTACAGGAAGCGTGTCTATATTTCCATAGACAGAACTTGAAGAGGAAAAAATAAAATATGGACAGTTAAATTCATGCCTGCACTCAAGCAGATTAATCAGAGAAGTAAGATTGTTATGATAATACATCA
>JACCZZ010000407.1 GCA_013695715.1 Chitinophagales bacterium
GAAGACGTTGCAAGAATGAAGCATGTTCAGGATTCTCTTGCATTAATAAAAGCACCTGCCGAGAACCCCGTCGATACTTCCCGCCAGAAAATAGATTCTATACAGAACAAAGAATCTCAGGCACAACAAAATGCATCCAGAAGCATATTTGAAGATACTTTAAATTATAGTGAACAACACATTACAATTGAGAATGAATTAATGAAGGTCATGTTCTCTAACAAAGGGGGCCATGTAGCTTCTGTAGAATTGAAAAAATATAAAACCTTTGATCAGAAGCCGCTTGTTTTATTTGATGAGCGAAATACGAAATTCAATTATGTCTTTTTTTCAGGCACCACACAGGTTTCAACCAGCGATTTATTCTTCACCACACAAGACCATCCTTTTTCAGTAACAGGTGCTGATTCAAATTCCATCATTTTTAGAGCATACGCCGCCCCAAACCGCTATCTCGAACAGAAATATACTCTGAGAGGGAATTCATATATGATGAACTATGAGTTCAACCTGATAGGAATGGATAGCCTGATCCACAGCAACAATCCATTTATCAACCTTGAGTGGGACACGAAATTCAACCGTACAGAAAAAGACATCACGCTTGAAAAGAATTATTCATCTGTCTATTTCCGCTACTGGGACGATGACGTGGATAACATTTCTGAAAGCAGCACGGAGGAGATGAATGCTCCCGGCAAGCTGCAGTGGGTCTCTTTCAAACAACATTTTTTTAATGCTACATTAATTAGCAAACAGCCATTTGACCAGGGAAATTTCTCTACCCAGGTTGAAGAGGGTTCAGATTATGTGAAGAATATGAGCGCTGAGCTGGTGCTTCCGTTCGACAATTCTGGGAATCAGGTAAGTTTTCCCATGCAGTTTTATTTCGGACCCAATAATTATCAATCTCTGAAAAGGCTCGGCGACTACAACCTCGAAAAGATTATTCCGCTTGGTGTTGGGGTATTTGGAGCCATATCATCCCCTATCAACAAGTTTCTTATAATACCCATATTTAATTTCCTGAATAATTATTTCAAAAACTATGGAGTTATAATTTTAGTATTGACATTGCTCTTGCGTATTATCCTTTTTCCACTTACTTACCGGTCATTTCTCTCTTCGGCAAAGATGCGTGTGCTGAAACCTGAGATTGATGAATTGAAAGAACGGTACAAAGATGACCAGCAGCGGTTTGGGCAGGAGCAGTTGAAATTGTTCAGATCGGGGGGTGTAAATCCTTTGGGCGGATGCATCCCTGCCTTGCTTCAACTGCCTATTTTGGCAGCGATGTACACCTTCTTCCCACTTTCAATTGAACTGAGGCAAGAGTCTTTATGGTGGACAAAAGATCTGTCTACCTACGATTCTGTTCTCAACTTAGGAATGAATATTCCTTTTTATGGCAGTCATGTAAGCCTATGGACCATCATCATGACTGTTACTTCTATTCTCTTTGCAATCTATAACAACCAGCTCTCGGGAGTTACTGGCCAAATGAAATACATGGCATACATATTCCCCATTATGCTGTTGGGGATATTTAATAATCTGCCTGCTGCCTTAACATATTATTATTCTCTTTCTAATGTTATTGCTCTTGGCCAGCAATTTATCATTAAGGAATATATTATTGATGAAGATGCCATACATCGTAAGATTCAGGACAACAAAAAGAAGCCTGTAAAAAAATCTAAATTTCAGGAGCGGTTAGAACAGATGGCCAAAGCGCAACAGCAAAAAGCAAGGCAGAAATAGTAGAAACACTGAAGCTGATTTTCATTAATAAGATTGTATCAGCACTTCTGTTGGAATATTCAGTTTAACATTCAATTTTCGAATCATCTCCAATGAGAGTTTCCTTTTTCTGCTTAGAATCTCGCTTGCTCTGCTTTTTAATCCGATAATTTTTCCGAGATCTGTCTGATTATAGCCCATTTGTTCCATCCTGAATTTGATAGCTTCAATTGGGTCAGGAAATCCGATCGGAAAATGTTCATTTTCATACTGATCCACTAGTATACCCAGAACTTCAAGTTCATCACCTTCAGCAGAACCCTTCTCTGAATCAAAGATCAACTCAAGTCTCTTTAGTGCTTGATTGTAGTCTTTATCTGTTTTTATAGGTTTTATGTTCATGCTTTAGATTTTGTTAGCATTAATCTTATCATATTCGGCGTGAGTGCCTATAAACCTTATCCACACCATTTGATAATGGTAACTTATTTTAACAATTAATCTGTAGTTGTTTCCCTTGATGTTGAATAAGACGCGATTGTCTGGTAAAATTCGGGCACTTGGGTATTCTTGTTTTATGTCGTTCGGGTTTAACCATTCTGCTCTACTGATCTCCTGAAACCATGATTTTAACTGTTGTTCACAATCTGCATGAACTTCCCAAAAATCCCTAAGCGTTTTCTTAGCAATTACTCTCAACTTTTATTTACTGGCAAAATTAATCAAAAGTTCCCAATTTGGGATTTATTTGGTATATCAACAATTCATGCTGCCGTTGTCATGATTATTTCCTATTCTAATGTTATCGCATATGGTCATCTATTCATCATTAAAGATATATTATTGATGAAGATGCCATTCACCGTAAGATTCAGGACAATAAAAAGAAGCCCGTTAAAAAATCAAAATTTCAGGAGCGGTTAGAACAGATGGCAAAGGCGCAGCAGCAAAAAGCGAGGCAGAAATAAATTTTTATACTGGCTTTAAACCCTAATAAACTTGGTTGTCATTTAAATGTCAGTTTATGAGAATTTCAATACCTGAATGTGTAATTGCTTAATTTGCAGGCAAGATAATTGCTGCTAATATTTTTTTATTTTTGTTCCCATTCCACAAATATTTTTAAACTAAAACTCTAATCATGAAAAGAATTTATTTACTCAGCTTAAGTCTTTTGGTTGCAGGAGCGATAAGTGCTCAAACTCCAAACGGAAGCTACAGCATTAAAAAGATGGAGAAGCCGGATTTTCACAAATCAGCTATAACTAATGAGGAGACCTCGGCTAATCCACAAAACAATAATGTGCTTAAAGCGCGTCCTGTTATATCGTCCAAAGACGGTGATACCCGGGATATAAGTAAAATTTTTATTGGCAGTTCTTATAATCTTTACACCACATTAGTAACCGAGCAACAATGTCTAACTGCGAATAATGATCTGAATATGATCAGT
>JACCZZ010000043.1 GCA_013695715.1 Chitinophagales bacterium
GTTCCGATTACAGTTCCTCCCTTGAGAGAACGTAAAGATGATATTCCCGTACTCTTTCGGAAATTCTGTATTGACTTCGCTGAAAAATATAAGCGTTTGCCAATTCAATTGGATGAGGGAGCACGGAATCTGCTCGCAATCTATACGTGGCCAGGTAATGTACGCGAACTAAAAAATATTGCTGAACAGGTGTCCGTTCTTACACAGGAAAAGGTTGTGACAGCAGGTGAGCTGCAGGAATTTATTCCTAATGTACAGCAAAACAGCCTTCCGATGCTCACCGCAGGACACAACCATACAGCAGAATTTTCAGAACGGGAGTTATTGTATAAAGTATTGTTCGACATGCGAAATGACATCAATGATCTTAAGAAAGTAGTTTATGGTCTCATGCCGGCAGAGCAGCAAGAGCGTGGAGAATCCAGGCACGAGATTGTCGATCATTATAGTGAAATGAAGCCGTATACATCTGATCAGCCAGTAGTGATTGATCCGAAAATTAAATCACCTATTGTAGTAGAGGAGTCGCTATCGCTGATGGATAAGGAAAAGGAGATGATTCAACGTGCATTAAAAAAGCATAGAGGGAAAAGGAAGGATGCTGCACGCGACCTAGGAATTTCAGAAAGAACTCTGTACCGAAAGATAAAGGAGTACAAAATCGCTGAGTAGAAGAAATTTGAACTTTATTATCGGTTTAGATATCTAAAATGTAACTATTCATAACAACACTCGTGAGATATTTTTGCTTGTTAGCAATTTGGTTAAGTTTTTCCAGCTGTGGTATATACTCATTTACCGGAGCATCTATAGATCCTAACGTGAAGACTTTTACAATTCATACGATCTCAAACCAGGCTCCTATTGTAATTCCTTCGTTGAGCAACACCCTTACTGAATCTTTGCGGCAGGAATTAAACACCAACACCAATCTTAACCAATTGGAAAGTGGAGGTGATCTTGAATTTGCTGCTACTATTACAAATTACCAGGTAACTCCTGTGGCCCCACAGGCGAATGAAATATCTGCTGTTAATCGCCTGAGCATTACGTTAAATGTAGAGTTCATCAACCATCAAAATGAGAAGCAATCATGGACCAGCTCATTCACAAGGTATGCAGATTATAGTAGCGGCATAGACCTATCAACAGTGCAGGAGCAATTGATAAAAGAAATCAGTAATCAATTGGTAGAAGATATCTTTAATAAAGCAGTTGTAAATTGGTAAGATGAATTTAGGGGAGATTCAATATTTTTTAACACATCCTGAAGAATTGAAAACTGCAGATGCCCATACTTTTGAGGAACTGGTGATTCAATATCCATATTTTCAAACTGCATACTTGCTTCTCGCAAAAAGAGCAAAACTGAACAATGATCCATCCTTTGAAACCATTTTAAGCAAGGCAGCAATCCATGCCACTGACCGTAGAAAATTGTATGAGCTGTTAAATCAACCTTTACAAGACTCGCCAGGCGTTAAGGAACATGCTTCAGAAGTGAATATAGATATTCAAGCTTCTACAAATGATGAGGAACTCGGTTTACTGTTGCAATCAGTTCATGACAGAAAACAACAATTTATTTCCAATGAAGAAAAAAAGGAATTTGAAGATACTCAAAAAGATGAAGCCGACCGTATATTATATGAAGAATTAAAAAGCTCTGGATCAGAGTTCGCACCCAGAATGATGGACCTCACTGAGAATACCGCAGATGATCAGGAAATTACTACTGCTGATAGTGAAATGATTCAAAAGATTGAGCAGGAAGCTGGCGAGCAGGAGCAGTATTTCCTTCAGGAAGAATTTTTGCTTTTGAATGAGACTGGCGGAGGTGGATCAGAATACATTCCGTTAGAGGAATCACTTCCTGAAGAATCAGGAAATACTTTCGTGGAAGAATATGATCCTGAAATGCAATCCAATGTGGTTATAGAGGAGGAGTTTATATGGCGCGATCTTGATTCAGAATTGAAAGAGAAGAAATTGCTTAAACCTTCTCACGATGGGAAGCCAGTTCAAGATGAAGACCTCATTGAAGTTGATCAATCTCAGTCTGACTATGAATCCGAATCGGAAAAGGCAGGAGCTGATAATTTGGAATCGCAAAATGAAATTGCACCTCCGGCAAAGGAGATTGAAATTCAGGAACACGCTGCATTTTCAGAATCCACTACAGAAAAGGAACCTGCTTTAGAAATAGATTTATCTGCGACGACTACTGATTTCCGGATAAATGAGAACGTTGATTTGCCTGGTAAATTTCTACCTGGCAAATCTTATTCGTTCATTGAATGGCTCCAATTTTTTAAACTAGAAACCCAAAGCAAGCAAGTAAGCAGCCCGAGCAAATCTGATTCAGAATCTTCGGAATCAGAACCAGAGGCTATTGAAATATATCAAGAACCTATACCTGCGGGATTGCCTGCAGAGTTGGAGACAATTGATAGAATTATATCTACCCTGAAATCAGACGACAAAGTTAAGGTGGAGTTGCAGCTTGCTCCCGCTGATCTGGCGCAGAAAAGTCTTGAGCTTGATGAAGAGATGGCGACTGAAACTCTTGCAGAAATTTACGAAAATCAGGGGTTATACAACAAAGCAATAAGCATGTATGCAAGGCTAAGTTTGAAGTTTCCGGAAAAAAGCCTTTTCTTTGCCGGCCGAATTAAGGAATTAAAAAGCAAAAAGTAGTATGTATTCTTTCATTACAATTCTTATCATTATAGCCTGCGTGCTGCTAATGCTTGTTGTGCTGATTCAAAATCCTAAAGGTGGTGGACTAAGCTCTGCATTCGGTGGCATCTCAAACCAAATTCTTGGTGTAAAACGTACTACTGATTTTCTCGAAAAGGCAACCTGGATGCTCATTGTAACCATTGCTGTACTCAGCATCTCAACTTTTTTTTTCGCGGGAACTTCAACTGCCCCTACTGGACCTAAATCAGAACTGGAGGATGTAGACCTTGGCGGCGCACCAGCCGCTCCCCTCATACCCCCGGGCACCACCACCGCTCCAGATACTTCAGGGCCTGCGCGGTAATGCTGAAATTTTATGCAGCCGATTGATAGATATATCTTACAAGAGACCTTTTCGCTACTGGCAACAGTGTTTCATTTAAGGGATATTCATATTTTGATTCAATAACATACGTGGCAGGATTCGAAATATTCTTAAATTCTTTGATCAACTGAAACTTGATTTCTTCAAAGGTGTGGGAAAAGCTTCTGGAATAATTACCGATGAATTCTGTTTTTATTCCACGGAATTTTTCGTTTGCGTTTTCAAAAATGGTAATCATATAGCTGTAAACACTTGTTTCTTTTGATGATGATTTTGTGAGCATCATATAACCCTCTTCCGGATTCAGGGAAACTATTCCTACCGGGAAAATCTTTAAGTCATCCTCCACTTCCTGGTAAATCTCTTTTCCATCCTCAAGTTGCCGGTGCATGGCAGGAATGGCATAATCAATAATGGCCTCTACATCCTCCATGTATTCTTCATCAGCTATCAGCTTCTCGAACTCTACTTTAAAGATTTCCAGATCTATCTTACTTATCTGTTTTGGAAACTGGTTCGATACGTATGTTTTATTTCTTTTAATAGTTATGAGGTTGTTGTAGTGTAATACGAGGTCAGATAATACAGGATATAATTTCTTTTCATCGAAATCACGGCTCACCTCCTGCAGGTAAGCAAGCAACAAATATTTCTTGTATTCGAAATCCATCAATCCCTCAGTAATCCAGTTTAGATTAAGTTGTTTCATTGACCCCATACCTTTTGATACAACGATTTTATGAAAAAAGCTACGTATTTCATTTTAAGAAAAGTAAAGTTTATCACAGGTTTAGATTAACTGTACTTAAATGAAGATAGGACAAATAATAAACCAGTATGTTTAAACGAGATTGATATCAGATTCCTGGAAAAAAAATAACCTTTGCTAAAGCCAATATAAAACTTTATTTCTCCTTACTATTCCCCCTCATATTCTCCAACTGATCCCATAAAGCTTGCGGAATGTTTTCTAAATTGGTGAATTGCCCTGCTCCATGCAGCCATTCTCCGCTATCTATTACTACAACTTCGCCATTTATATAAGCAGAAAAGTCTGAGAGAAGGTAAGCCGCGAGGTTCGCCAGCTCCTGGTGATCGCCATAACGTCTTAAGGGAATGCGTTTAAGCGGATCAACATATTGCTGCACTGCATCTGGAAACAATCGACTCCAGGCTCCCTCCGTCGGAAATGGACCTGGTGCAATGGCATTACACCTTATATTTTTCCTACCCCACTCAGCCGCAAGTGATCTTGTCAGCGCCAGCACACCACCTTTAGCAGCAGCCGAGGGCGCCACATATCCTGATCCGGTAAAAGCATAAGTGGTCACTATATTTAAAATATTTCCTGGTAAGATATTTTCAATCCAGTATTTTCCAAATGCAAGTGAGCAGTTATATGTTCCTTTTAACACAATATCTACAACCACATCAAATGCCTTGTGCGAAAGTCGTTCTGTTGGCATTACAAAATTTCCCGCTGCATTATTTAATAAAGCATCAACCTTTCCGAATTCATTTATGGTTTGTTTCAGCATTTGCTCCACTTCATCATATTTCCGCACATCACAGGCAACTGCCACTACCTTTCCTCCAGTCTCCTTTTCCAATTCAGCAGCGGTTTTTTGCAACACTTCAATCTTCCGGCTTGTGATTATAAGCTTCGCACCAAGCTGCATACAATATTTACCCATAGCTCGCCCTAATCCTGTACCTCCACCTGTGATTACGATTACTTTGTCTTTAAGCGCGCCCTCCTTCAGCATCGGTTCATTGTACATAATCTGTTTTTTTTAGCTCTTAAAAGCTGTTTTTAAATGAGTAAAAACGCGTTAATGCTCAACTCAACCCTTCGACTGCGCTCAGGGTGACTTTCTGCGAAGAGGCATATTGAGCTTCCCTCATTCAACTGAGTATCGTTGGGATCATGAGAGGAAACAAAATTTTTAAGAATTCCAAATTTATACAAAATCAATCTTCAGAATTTATTACATGCATCTTAGATTGTTTTCTTCCGACAATTATTATGAGAAGTTTTCAATGCTAAGATCGTAAACATTTATTGCGGGAGAAGCATTAATATAGTCTGGTTACATTTCAACCTATTTTTGTTTTTATGGCTGACCTTCTTCAATTTACTGATAGAGGAATTTACTGCGAGGCAGGGGATTTTTATATTGATCCCTGGAAACCTGTAAATCGTGCAGTGATCACTCATGCGCACAGTGATCATGCTTACCGCGGGCATAACCTTTACCTGGCACATCGCAAATCTGTTCCTGTATTGAAATACCGGTTAGGCGATGATATTCAAGTACAATCAATGGATTATATGAAATCAGTATCTCACAATGGAGTCACTATTTCCTTGCATCCTGCAGGCCATATAGTTGGTTCATCACAGGTGCGGGTTGAATATCAGGGAGAAGTATGGGTGGCATCAGGTGATTATAAAATAGAGGATGATGGGCTCAGCACACCTTTTGAGCCGGTGAAGTGTAATGCCTTCATCTCTGAATCCACTTTCGGATTGCCAATTTATCAATGGAAATCACAACAGAATATTTTTGACCAATTGCATCAATGGTGGAGAAAAAATCAGGATTAAGGCACTGCAAGCGTAATACTCTGTTACGCTCTTGGAAAGGCACAGCGCATTCTTTCTGGCATTGATACTTCCATTGGTCCAGTTTTCGCGCATGGCGCTATCGCGAATATAAATGACCTATTTATAGCGGCAGGGGAACCTCTTCCTGAAGTGCTACGCATTACAGCGGATACAAAAAAGGAGTCATTCAGAAAAGCCCTAATCCTTGCTACCTCTTCGGTGTTGAATACTTCCTGGCTTAGAAAGCTCGCTCCCTTTTCAATTGGTTATGCTTCAGGTTGGATGCAGATACGTGGCAACAAGCGACGCAGAGCTGCTGATGTGGGCTTTGCTCTAAGTGATCATGCCGACTGGAATGGACTAAATACGGCCATTGAGGCTACCGGCGCAACCA
>JACCZZ010000056.1 GCA_013695715.1 Chitinophagales bacterium
ATACAAGGCTGGAGTTGTCATCAGGTCCTTTGTCAACTTTGGTGTACATATCTATTTTCTCCGGTGCAATTTCCGCAAGGGTAACACCTCTATAAGCTGTAACACCACTCTTTGATTTGCCTTCCAATCCTGAACGTTTTAACCGCTCTTTGAGGGCCTCCGAAGTCACATCAACGGGTTGGTTAATCTGAATCATGACGGCATTTCTGTTTTCCTTTTCGATATTTGTAGAGGTGACAGAAGCTTGGGAGTAAATTTTCAACGTAGGGAAAAGAATTGCTATAGACAGCAGAATGGATTTGAGGTATTTCATAAAATTGTTTTTTAAATATCAGGGTATTTACAAAGATGGTGCCTTAAGGGAAATGACTTAACCTATCTTTTTTATTCAATGGCATAATCGCCACCTTCAGATATTTTTTTAATTACATTACTAAAAGTCACATGTTGCTTTCTAACATATATGTCCCTTAGTATTTATCACCTTGTTGTGAACCATCTTTTCCAACGCATCTGCATCCTTAGCAAGAGCTTTTTGAATCTTCATTTTGCAAATGCAATCATGCAATTGGATGATAAGCTCTGTAAAATTTTTCTTTTCCTCAGCTTCTAACTTTTTATTTGTGCAGTAGTAAAATACATCAAGCATATCATTGTTTGGCATTGCAATTACTGAATGGGACTGGTTCATTTTTTTTATTTAAAAGTAGAAACAGGGGAGGGAACTTTAGATTTTAGTTTGGGCAGATATCCACATCATATATGTTAGCACAGGTGATATTCATTACGATATGTAAATTGCAACTACTTATCGTTTCAGAGATATTAAAACATAAACGCAACACAAGATGAGCAAGGCATTTGTTAAAGAATCAGATGATGAATGGTTAGATCAAATTCTTCCCACAATGAATGCCTTGATATCATTCTTAACCAGGGAGAATAACGGCCTCAGGGTATTTGAGAAAAGAAGCTACATCCATTCTGGAAAAAGTAAAGAGGTGCATGAAATGAGCAATGGACTTACCTATGCATTAAATGATGAGAAGAAATGGTTTGTGCTTCTTAATTAATCTAAAGCTTATGTTGCAGAAGCGTCATCATTTCCAAAGACGCTTTTTATCTTTTGCAAAGTCTTAGGAATATTAATTCCTTTTGCAAGCACCCCTTTAAAAATGTCTCCTTGTTCCTTAAGCCTGCTTACTGCATTAAAGATGGTGAAGTGCTCCATTTTTAGTCCGTTCTTTACCTCTTCCCAATGCAAAGGCATGGATGCTGTAGCATCAGGCTTTGGACGCAGAGAATAAGGTGCAGCAAGAGTGGCCTGAGGACGGTTCTGTAAAAAATCCAGATACATTTTGCCAGCTCTTTTTTCTGTTAAACGCTCTATGCTTGTGAAACTGGGAATCTGAGCATGGATAATCTTTACCAGCACCCGGCCAAATTCTTTGGAATCTTCATAGGTGTATTTTGCCCCAAGCGGGATATAAATATGCAGCCCTGTTGATCCCGATGTTTTGCAATATGCAGGAACACCAACAGCATCGAGAACCTCTTTTGTCACCTGTGCAGCTTTAATCACCTGCTCGAAAGTATTCTTATCAGGATCAAGATCTATCACGCACCAGTCAGGACTATCAGGTGATTGCTTGCGGCTGCTCCACGGATGTATCTCAATGCAGCCAAGTGAAGCAATGTATAACAGACTTGCTTCATCAGTACATACCAGAAAATTTTTATCCCGTTCATCTCTTTCGCTGTGATAGGGAAAAGTGTCAACCCATGCAGGCGCCTTGCCAGTTACATCCTTCTGATAGAAGCTTTCACCATTAATTCCATTCGGATAACGATTTAATGTTTGCGGCCTGTCTTTAACATACGGGAGCATATATGGAGCAACCTGGTAATAATAATTCATCACATCACGTTTTGTGACATTATTTTTTGGGAAGAAGATTTTGCTGAGGTTTGTGAACTTCAGGTCATGGCCATTGATATTGCGTACCTGTGTTTCATCTGTCGGATTTAACAATGTCTTTCTCTCTTTTTTGCCGGGTGCTTTGAATAGCTTCTTATCAGGAAGATTAGGCTCAACTTCGTTTACCACAGCCTCAGTATGCTTTGCCTTTTCTCTTACCACATCCTGTGCATTTTTATCTTCACGCAATCCTTTAAAGGACGGATGCCGAAGGGCTCCATCTTTTGTCATTTCGCGATAGCTTATTTCTGCAACCACCAATGGCTTTACCCAGGTAACTTCAGCCTTTGGCGGATTAGGGCGAAAGCGTGATGGTTTATTATATTCAGGTATGGTTTCAAAAGGACATTGATCAGTTTCATGGAGTTTTAATTTTTGAAGAATTTCATTTTGTATCTTATCAGAAAAACCAGTCCCAACTGGTCCTATGAATTGTAACTTGCCATTATCATATACACCCATCAGCAGCGCACTGAATTTCTTAGATGTGTTTTCATTGCGGGTATAACCTGCGATGATGGCCTCCTGTCGTGTTTCTGTTTTTATCTTCAGCCATTCTTTTGATCTGAAACCCGGCATATATATGCTCTGTGCTTTTTTTGCAATGATGCCTTCGAGCTTCATTTTCTTTGCTACTTCAAAAAATTCATTTGCACCAGTATCAAAACTTTCGCTAACTCTAATAGACGCCGATTGCGGAGCGATCAACTGCAAAATTTTCTTACGTTCGATAAGAGGTAGAGTTGTTAGATCATAACCTTCCATCCATAATATATCAAATAGATAATAAACCAGTTCGCCATCTGCTTCACTGCGCCATTCCTGCAGCTTGCTGAAGTCAGCTACTCCGTTTTCATTCACAACAATTATCTCTCCGTCAACCACAGCATTAATATTCCATTTTTTCAAAACCTCATAAGCAGAGTAAAATTTTTCGTTAAAGGATTTATTGTTCCTTGAGAGAATGTCAACTGCTCCATTATTAAGATATGCGACGGCACGATAGCCATCCCACTTAACCTCATAGATCCATCCGGGTTCTTCGAAAGGCTCATCAACAAGTGTGGCAAGCATCGGGGGTATGTTTGCAGGGAATGCAGACTTTTTCGCTGTTTGCAGAAAAGGTGCTAACGATTCCTGTAAGGTGGTGGGCTGTAACTTATTTTTTTGTTTAGAAGAAGGCATGAAATCAGAAATTAAAAGTTAAATGCAGCTATCGCGAAACGGTCTCAAATGATAACACCAATAATACCACATGAACTAATAGCCAAAAATAATAAAGGCATTATCATCATTCCCTGAATGCAATGGAAATTAAGTTCCAGGTTCCTGAATCATTCTACATACAGAACAGAGATGAAGAAAAGAATATTTGGGAAAATGGTTAATTATGCGAGCTTTGAAATTATATTTTAGCGAAAAGCAATCGCCTGTGGCCAACAATCAAAAACATCCTCCAGCGCTTCGGTATTTATTTTTTTCAGAAATGTGGGAACGCTTCGGTTTTTACCTGATGCTTGGCATCTTCACTTTGTATATGATGGATACGGAGAAGGGTGGCTTAGGATTCGACCGCAAAACTGCATTTGATATTTTTGGCACCTACATCGCTCTTGTCTATCTCACCCCTTTTCTGGGAGGTTTACTGGCCGACCGTGTTCTTGGCTGTGTTAGAGCAATTACTATAGGAGGCATATGCATGGGCATAGGGTATATTTTGCTCGCACTCCCAGGCATGACCTTTTTTTATATAGCCCTGCTGATGATTATTATAGGCAACGGATTTTTTAAACCAAACATTTCTACACTGCTGGGGAATGTATATAATGAAAATCAGTACCGTGCTTTGAAAGACTCCGGTTATAATATTTTTTATATGGGGATCAATATCGGAGCTTTTATCTGCAACTTTTTTGCAGCCTACCTGCG
>JACCZZ010000107.1 GCA_013695715.1 Chitinophagales bacterium
ATATTGTATAGGGCGCTCCCTTTTTATTGCATGAATCACATAATAGGATTAAACAGAGACTCAGAAATAAGGTGAATATTAGTTTCGCTTTCACTTAACAAAAATAAGGATTTCCTGTTAATTCTGAATGATCAAGCTTGATGGTCCATATGGGATGATTTTATTTTCTTTTGCAAATATTATTGAAATCCTATATTTCTTCAAATGACATCTGGTAAAGCGTTTGGTATACGCTGAATCAAAATACCTCAGCCATCATGCAACGGGCGCTTCCCCCGCCAATGGCTTCAATGGTTTTCAGGTCGGAATAAATAAAGTTTCCGTCTTTTAACAAGATGTTCTTTTGTGCTGGTTGCAATGATTCATAAGCCTGCTTGCTCATTACCCAGAACTTTTCTCCATCACGGTTCTTCACAAGCAACATATTGCCAGCGAACTTCAATAGCTGCTGATAACTGATCTCAACTACATCATGATCTGATATTTTCTTCAGCACACTGCTTCTTTCGGCGGCATCAGTTATTATTTCACTGCAAATAACTGCGGTCTTTTCTCCTATAGCCATCAGCACATTGGTGTGGTAAATCTCGTTTCCTTCATCATTGATTACTTGGAATGAAACCGATTGGTAACCAAACTTTGCTGCCACCTCATTCAACAGATTTTTGTCTGTACGTGAAGAGATGTTTCCGTAAATTACTTTATTTATTCTATCGAAAACCATGCTTCCCGTTCCCTCAAGAAATAGATTTTGATTTTCGTATCCGGAAAGATCAATCACCTGCTTTTTCTGAAATGTTTCCTTAAGCAAACAGATCCAGTTAGCACGGCGTTCGCTTCGGCGGTTGCTTGCCAGCATCGGGTATAGTATCATACTTTCATCGTGAAATGAGATCCAGTTATTTGGGAAGATGGAATCAGGAGTTGCCGGTAAGCCCGGATCTTGTAGAATAACCACATAAATCTTATGACTCCGAAGCACCTTTACAAACTCATCAAATTCATATAGTGCTTTTTCGTTTACTCGCTCTGAATTCACTCGCTGCTGAAAAATATTTGTACCTGCTGTTTCAGCATTAAAGCCAAACTTTGCTGGACGAATCATCAATAATGTATCCGTGGTTTGTGAAGAATTCATAAGTGAGCAGTCGCAGATTATTGATTCTTCATGGTAATGAATACAAGATATTAATTTTAACCCGATGATTATTGAAAATGATAAATCCCTTCAACATCATAACTCATTCGGTATAAAAGTATCTGCAAAATATTTCGCAGAGATAACATCATTGGAGGATTTCAGAATACTAATAGATGATCCTAAAATAAAAAAAGAAAATAAAATAATTCTCGGTGGTGGAAGCAACATCCTTTTTACAAAAGATTTTGATGGACTGGTTATTAAAAATTCACTCACCGGAATTGAGCTAATTAAAGAGGACGCTTATAACACCTGGGTGAGGGCTGCATCAGGAGAAATATGGCACCCTTTCGTATTATTTTGCGTGGAAAGAAAATTGGCCGGCATTGAAAACTTGTCTCTCATTCCTGGTCAGGTGGGTGCGGCACCAATGCAGAATATTGGCGCTTACGGAATGGAAGTAAAAGATACATGTCATACGGTCGAGGCAATACATCTTGCAACCGGTGAAAGCATGATATTCAATAATGAAGATTGTGAATTTGGCTATCGCGAAAGCATCTTTAAGCACAGGTACAAAGACGAACTGCTTATAACAGCAGTGACTTTCAAACTTAATAAGATTTTTAAACCGAAAATCAACTATGGTGATATCAGGCTTACCCTGGAAGAGATGCGGGTAGATGAGATTACGATGAAAGCTGTAAGTGATGCAGTCATCAAAATCAGATCATCAAAGCTTCCAGATCCGAAGGAGATCGGAAATGCCGGCAGCTTCTTTAAAAATCCTGTTATTTCAAAAAAGAAATTCAACGCATTGATTAAAAAATATCCATTGATGCCGAATTTCCCCCAGCAAAATGGAATGGTGAAAGTGCCAGCGGGCTGGTTGATTGAACAATGTGGCTGGAAAGGAAAGGTTGTCGGCCAAACCGGTGTCCATAAGGCACAGGCTCTGGTGCTTGTAAATTATGGAGGTGCTACCGGGAATGAGATTTATGCTCTCGCCCTAAAAATTCAAGAATCTGTACTTGAGAAATTTGGAATTGAGATTGTGCCGGAAGTTAACGTAGTATAACATGTGATTGTGAAAATGCAAAGTTTCATACAAAGGATATCTTCTGCAACTCAGCATGCTACCATCAGCGTTGCGACTTCTGTAATTGTACAAAGTCATGAACTCTTTTATAAGTGTTCTGGAATATCAGTTGTTTTGCAACGCAATCTTTATTTGCATTATCTGCGCAATGGATTGGGCTCTGCTGATAGCCTCCACTGATCTTACTCCTGCGAAATTTTCATTTATAGTTTCTTTCCAAAGAGTTGACCACCTTTCGAAATGTGGCTGCTCTAATGGTGATAATTTATTCAGTTCAATGTGCTTTATCATAGGATTTCATTTGTATGAGGCAGGTCCCAATAAGAGTGTTTCCCAGAATGAAACCATAATAGGAATGTGGATTTCCAGGAGAAATCTACTATTTTGGTGAAGAAGTCACCAATAATTGGGTCATTAATCACCTTTTTATAAAATTCATTTACCAGTAGCTCTAAATCCTCTCTATTCTGAATGTCTTCATCTGTTTCTCTTAAATAAAATTAAAACATAAGCATGATAACTTAATAAATAAGCCTTGCAAGGTGAGCAATAATACTTTACATATTGTTTAGTTAACATTAACATTAGATTCTAATCTGCTTCATTGCGTCTAACGAAATTTTAATATTGAATTATCAAATCACAATAACCTAGACCCTGTATTAAAAATATTTTCTCTTGCAGTCTATTTTCATGCAATCTTTGGAGTAACATCTGATAAGTCATAAAAGCTGGGGGAATTCTGAATAGCACCCTTATGATTTCCTTTTGTTTAAATTGGGCGAATAGATTTTCTCTTATGGTTACCCGTATTGTAAAACTTACCCTTAAACCTGAGAACATTAATGATTTCCTTTTGATATTTAAAGATGTAAAGGAAACAATTGCTTCCTTCGATGGCTGCCATCACGTTGAGCTACTACAGGATATTCAGGAGCCTCATATATTCTTTACATACAGCATTTGGGAGGATGAACATTACCTGAATCATTATCGTTTTTCTGAATTCTTCAAGATAACATGGCAACGATCAAAAAAGCTTTTTTCGCAGAAGGCCGAAGCCTGGAGTGTGGCGCTGATCGAACGCGCTCAGTCAGATCATTTTTAATTGCATTCTGCTTCACGTTGCAAACTATTTACCAAGCATTTTATAGCAATGAAAAAATAATTCAGCGTCTGTTGATGCAGTATAATCTTTTGCATACAATAAATTGATTCGCGATATGGCAGCATCGTCGAGATTCTGCATTTGAAATTCATCTAGTGGGGTTATTATTCCCGGCCTTATGGTGGGTAGCTGATATTGCTGCTTCTCACTACCGGCATAACTAACCCATGTTTTTTTACCTAGCAACACCATGAAAATGTTGGAAATCAAACCTCCAGTGTTTTTTACAATAAAGAGGTTGAAGGGAAGAGTGCACAGCAGAAAAATAGCTGCAGCAATGTCAAACAATCTTTTGCTTCGCCTGTTAAACGGGGTAGCGATTGCCAGCTTAATATCTATTGTGTAAAGCTCACCAGGCGCATCTTTAGAGTTGCTCCCGATAATGCTTAATGAATCTTCTGCAATCATTTTATATTCAAGATAAGAACCAATTTTAGTCATACATTCAATAATCTTTTGCGATGAAAGGTCTTTTGAGCAGAAGATCACTTCATCAATTTTGTATATTCGTACAATCTCATCTAACTGATGTACATCTCCGAGATGATGCAAGTGATGATTTGCTTCCGGTAAAAGAGAGACATAACCTATATAGTCATTTTTTATTTTTGCCTGGTTAAGCAGCTTTTCAACACGATCTGATTCATCTCTGCTGCCTACTATTATCAGCTTTTTCTCAGGTGCTTCACCCAACCTCAAATTCCGGTACTGCATTGCATGTATTAGTACACGGATGAACATCACGTCAAAAACTGCGAATACAAAGCCCAGCAGGATCATCGCACGGGAAAAGCGAAGCGCATCTGGGAGAAATCCGTATACTGCGGCAATAGCAATGGTTCCGAAGAATAATCCTCTTATGATTCTTACCGGCCGTGCCTTTTCTTCATAACCGCCGCTGAAAAAAACCGACGTCAGCCAAATTATGATATAACCCGGCACTACCAGGTACATATATTCTTGAGGGTAGGTAAGGCCCTCTGATGCTTTTATATTGTTTTGCCAGAAGTTTTTAATCAATACCAAGCCGCCGTAAATGGTTATAGCGTCTATAATCGGTAAGCTCATTCGTTTAATAAAGCGGGATAAAACAGACACAGCAGCTCTTAGGTAGATGGCAATCTTCAGCATCCGGATATAAAATCCTGCTCCCTGATTAGAAAAATGTTTTTGAGAAAATATAATCATGGCCTGATAGAACATCCGCACATAATTCATTGAACCCTTTTTCGTGCTCTCACCTTTATAATGAATGATTCGTGTATTTGCTAAATAATAATTCCTGAAACCTGCCTTTACAATTCTATAGGAGAGATCAATATCTTCCCCATACATAAAAAATGTCTCATCGAACAGTCCGGCTTTATCAATGGCAGATTTCCGAATGAACATGAAAGCACCGGCAAGCACCTCTACCTCATGGGTTTCGTGTTCCGGAAGATAACCGAGGTGGTAGCGACCAAAAGTTTTTGATTGAGGAAACAGCGTTGACAATCCGAAAGCTTTATAGAATGCAACAGCCGGCGAAGGAAAAGCGCGTTTCGATTCAGGGAGGAAGCTTCCCTTACCATCAAGCATCTTTACACCAACTGCACCGGCCTCTGGATGCTCCTCCATAAACCGCAGGCATTTTTCAAAGGTATCTTCTTCAACAATCGTATCCGGATTTAACAATAATATATACTCACCATTTGCACATTTAATTGCCTGGTTATTTGCTTTAGCGAAACCTAAGTTCTCTTTGTTTTCGATTAATAAGACTTCAGGAAATTTTTGTTTTATCAGCTCAACTGATCCATCAACGGAATTGTTATCAACCACAAAAATTTCCGCTGTTATATGCTTCGTTGCCCTCTGAACGGAGCGAAGCGCCTGTTCAAGAAAAAATTTAACATTATAGTTAACGATGATTATGGAAAGTTGGAGCACAGGGTAAGATACTGATTCAATTTTTGGATAGGGCTTTTCCTAATATTGAACGCCTCCTCTGACTTGCGATTGTCAGCATGTGAAAAATTTTTCACGGTCTTTTTGACAATAGGAGCAATCTCATAGCCAAGAGCAGGTTCAATGCTGGAGATTTCTCACTTTGTTCGAATGACGGGTTGCTGCCAGTCCATGATTTCTCACTTAGTTCGAAATGACGGAAGGGGTTGCACACGATTTCTACAATATTTACAACATAGTGGTCATGACGGAATGGTTCTCAAACAGCTTCTGCACATTCAACAACACGGTCGTCATTTCGAACGATAGGAGAAATCTAATAAATAATAAAAGGCAGAATTGATATTTAAACTTTAGGGTTGGAGATTTCTCACCGGGTTCGAAATGACAATAGGAATTATTGATCCCGATGTACCAGGTAATTCTCATAGGGCATACGTGTAGCTATAGATCGCCCCAGAGTTATATCATCCACATATTCCAGCTCACCGCCGAATGAAATTCCTCGTGCTATGCTGGTGATCTTTACAGGAAGTGATTGCAGCTTTTTTGAGATATAAAAGATTGTAGTGTCTCCTTCAATGGTAGGGTTCAATGCCATAATCACTTCTTTGATTTCTCCGTTAGTGCACCGAACCGCTAAAGATTCAATATTTACCTCTTCAGGGCCAATCCCGTCCAAAGGACTTATAACTCCGCCGAGCACATGATACAAGCCGTGGTATTGGTTGGTGGATTCAATAGCAATTACATCGCGAATGCTTTCTACTACACAAACCAGCGAATGATTTCGCTTTAGGCTTTCACAAATACTGCATAGATCATTGTCCGAGATGTTGTGGCAATTCTTACAAAAACGGATCTGGCTTCGCATCCGTACAATAGAATCACTGAAAAGTTCGACAGATTCTTTATCCTGCTTCAGCAGGTGCAATACCAGTCGCAAGGCTGTTTTTTTTCCAATGCCAGGCAGTTTTTCAAATTCAGAAACTGCTTGTTCAATGAGCTTTGAAGGAAAATTCATACCATACAAAAATAAAGCTTATCAGGAAAATAGGGGCAATTTCGGATTATGTAGAAGGAAAGATTTGCACGCATTTAGATTTACTATACTTCGATTTTCTCTTACTGAATTCTATATCTCATATTTCATTGTATTTTTATTTTTTGCTGAGCGATGTTCCAAAAGCCTTTACATACATGAAAAAACTGGTCGTAATTTTCTTTCTCTTTCTTTTTGAAAACGGCTTAAGCCAGTATATTAATGTGAAAGTTGGTGATGGATATGCTGAAGAGCCCAGCATTTGCATTAACCCTAAAAACACGAATAACATCGTTGCAGGAGCAAACATTAGTTATGTTTATCAGTCAATGGATGGCGGGCTTACCTGGTCAGCGGATAACCTGACCTCACCATATGGAGTGTGGGGTGATCCCTGCATTTTTACCGATACGGCTGGAAATTTTTATTACGTCCATCTCTCTTATCCACCTGCAGATAGCGGGCATTGGATAGATCGCATCGTTTGTCAGAAATCCACAGATCAGGGCATAACGTGGTCACCGGGTTCCTATACAGGTTTGATCGGAAATCATAATCAGGATAAGGCCTGGACGATTGTAGATCCTCAAACAAACACGATCTATTTGACGTGGACGGATTTTGAAACTTATGGCAGCTCAAATCCGAATGACAGCTCCCTAATTTTGTTTTCTAAATCTGTGGATGAAGGGGCTACATGGAGCAACCCACATCGAATTAACAAGCTCGCAGGCGATTGTGTTGACAGTGATAACACAGCAGAGGGAGCGGTGCCTGCTGTTGGAGCCAATGGCGAAGTCTATGTAGCGTGGTCGAACAGGGATACTCTTTTTTTTGATAAGTCTCAGGATGGGGGCACTACATGGATGGCTGAAGATGTAGTAATCTCCGATCAGCCCGGTGGCTGGGATTATTTCATTCCTGGCCTTCAGCGTTGCAATGGCCTGCCAGTCACCAGGTGCGATTTAAGTGGCAGCGTATATCATGGAACCATTTATGTTAACTGGACTGATCAGCGCAACGGTGCGGATAATACTGACGTATGGATTTCCAGCTCTTCTGACAACGGGGTTACCTGGTCATTGCCATTAAAAGTTAATGATGATAATTTAAGCAAGCAACAATTTCTAACATGGATGGATGTTGATCAGACAAACGGCAACATTTACATTATCTTCTATGACAGAAGAAATTATAGTGATGAAACAACTGATGTTTATCTTGCTTATTCTATAGATGGAGGAAATAGTTTTATTAATCAGAAAATCAGTGAAACTCCTTTCACACCTAATCCCTCTTTTTTCTTAGGAGATTATATAAATATAAGTGCATTTAATGGAAAAATTGCTCCGATATGGACAAGGCAGGATGATGTTACTACCTCTGTCTGGACCGCACTTATAGATTTCAATACACTTACCGCAGAAACTCCTGACTTTAAAACTGATCATTTTATATTG
>JACCZZ010000166.1 GCA_013695715.1 Chitinophagales bacterium
ATCAGCAAGATTCTCCAGACGACTGCGGCACAGTATAATGTTCCATATCATTATCACGAAAAATTTTCAGATGCGGTTAGATCCCACTACCGCTATCTAAAGCATCTCGGAAGCAATAGTTGATTTAGCCATTATTTTTTATTGGTCTGATACGGTCAGGATGTAAGGAGATAAATTGTTTCCATCCGGAAACCTTCACCTTGCTATTTACAATTGTTTTATTCTGGAAGTGATGGCATACTGCAACCCCGAGAGCATCAGTAGCATCAGCTAGTAGAAATTTACTATCAAATTTCAGCAACTGAGAAAGTATAGCAGCAACCTGTTCTTTTGATGCATTACCACTTCCTGTAATGGATTGTTTGATTTTTCTTGGAGAGTATTCAAAAACCGGAAGATCTTCAGATAATGCCACAGTTATAGCCACTCCTTGAGCCCGACCTAATTTAAGCATTGACTGAACATTTTTACCAAAGAACGGTGATTCAATAGCCATGACTGTAGGCTTAAATTCCCTGATAATTATATTAATTTGTCCAAAGATTCTCTTAAGCTTTGCATAATGGTCGAGACCTTTGTCCAGATGGATTACATTAATTTCAATCAGCGACATTGTTTTGTCCCTGATCTCTATCACGCTATAGCCAAGAATATTCGTGCCCGGGTCAATACCAAGTATAACATCGCTGCAAATTTTATTGCTCATTTTATTTCATGATAAATGATCAGTTAATGGTTCTTTAGCATCATAGTTTATGCAAGGTAAACCGCCTGACAATTATTTTATCAATCCAATAATACATTACCCACAACCTCAATGAGTATAAAACTTTCAATATCGATTAGCGTTTATGAAATAAGTATTATAAGAAAAGCTGATGCGCTTATGGTACGTTTTTTACTTAACAGGTCTGTTGTATAAGATTTATAACTACCCGATGCTGAAAAAGTCTGCTGTAATCCTAACTCTTCTTTTTATCTCCACCTCGTTCAATAACGCAAACGGACAAGGAGAATGCATCGTGGGTAACACCGCTTTTGGAATAGGAGAGAAGATAATTTACAAAGTTGCTTATAATCTGAATTCATTATGGCTTAATGCCGGTGAAGTTACGTTCTCAGTAAATGAGGGTTTTTTCAATAATTCACCATGTTACCACATAATAGGATCAGGAAGCACCTACCGGTCTTATGATTGGTTTTATAAGGTAAGAGATACTTATGAAAGTTATATTGACATGCAAACACTGCAACCGCTGCGATTTATCAGGAACGTTTATGAAGGCGGATATACTGTCAATCAAAATGTAATATTTAAGCATGGGGAGAAGAAAGCTATCTCTACGCATGGTACTTATTCCATTCCTGAATGCATTCAAGACGTTTTATCAGCAGTTTATTACGCGAGGAACATAGATTTTATGATGTACCGCAAGAACGACACCATACCAATGACCTTGTTTCTCGATGATGAGATTTATCCTGTTTACATAAGATATCTTGGAAAGGAGACCATATCTACAAGACGTGGAAAATATAACTGCATCAAATTTGCTCCCCTATTGATTGAAGGTACTATTTTTAAAGGAGGGGAAAAAATGACGGTGTGGGTAACAGACGACAACAATAAAATTCCCGTTCGGGTTGAATCTCCCATTATTATTGGTTCAGTGGTAGCTGAACTATACAAGTACTCAGGTCTTAGAAACCCTCTTACTGCTAAATTGAATTAAGTGACGCAGTGTGAAGCTTATGTATCTTGCACTTGCGCGTATATGATGATCTGTAGTTTTGCTTACCCGGGAGTCTTCGCTGCGAGCAACACTATGATCTATAGGAAGGAGTCATTTGGACAACTTCACCTAAAGGGAGATAGCCGCTGATCCTCCTGATGAATCCCAAAATATAATTTGCATTATTTGATGTCAGCTAAGCTTCCTTTTTGGAATCAAAATATTATTGAAAGACACTGTAACTTTTCAATGTTTCGACGTTGTACTTAAAACAAATATTCTAAATGAGGTCAAGATATATAACAAGCATAATAGCAATACTTTTTGTTTCATTCCTATCTTTATCATGCAAAAAAGATGGATGGCCCTGTAAAAATGGGAAAGGGTCAATTCAAACTGAAATTCGCAACATCATTGGATTTACTGCAATCCAAAATGAATCAGAAGCGGAACTTTATATCACACAAGGGCAGAATTACGAGGTAAGAATTGAGGCACAGGAGAACCT
>JACCZZ010000170.1 GCA_013695715.1 Chitinophagales bacterium
TATCAGCAGCTGCTGTAACAGTAGATTCAATACCATTCAACAGACTGAAGTCTACCAACTCTATCAATGCCATATCTGCTGCATCGCCGGGCCGAAATCCCATCTTTACTATTCTGGTATATCCACCAGGACGGGCTGCAATCTTTTCGGCTACATTACCAAACAATTGATCCACCGCTTCCTTACTTCTAAGCATACTGAAAACAATTCTGCGGTTGTGTGTGCTATTCTGCTTAGCCCGAGTTATCAGGGGTTCCACATAGCGTCGCAATACCTTGGCTTTAGCCGTGGTGGTGGTGATATGCTTATTGACAATAAGCGATGTAGCCATATTACTCAACATAGCCTTCCTGTGCTGGCTCGTTCTGCCTAATGGATTGATCTTATTCTGATGCCTCATAGTAAGTACGAATTAAAGTTAAATCCTAATTCTTTAGATATAACCTGTTTGATTGTAGAATGTGAATTAGTCTTCAAGCTTGAACCTTGAAAGATCCATTCCGAAATGCAATCCTTTTTCATTGATGAGCGCTTCAATTTCCATTAGAGATTTTCGGCCAAAATTTCTAAATTTCAACAGCTCATTAGTATCATATTTCACCAGCTCAGATAGCGAGCTGATCTTTGCCGCCTTCAGACAATTATAAGCGCGCACAGAGAGATCAAGATCCTCGAGTGGAGTTTTTAAAAGCTTTCTCATGTGAAGTGTGTGCTCGTCAACTACTTCGTCTTCCCTCTTTTCCTTGCTGTCGAAAGTGATGTTCTCATCTGATATTAGCATCAGGTGCTGGATAAGGATGCGTGCTGCTTCCTTGATGGCTTCTTCAGGATGAATAGTCCCATCGGTAGCAATTTCCATGATCAGCTTCTCATAATCTGTTTTCTGCTCAACCCGGGTGTTTTCAACGCTGTATTTTACATTTTTAATCGGTGTGAAGATCGCATCTGTAGCAATGGTTCCTATTGGTGCATCTTTCACCTCATTTTCTTCTGCAGAAACATAACCACGTCCTTTTTGAATAATGATCTCCATATCGAGTTTTACACTGCGCTCCATTCTGCAGATAACCAGGTCTGGATTCATGATGCGAAAATTAGAAGAGGCTTTTTCGATATCACCGGCACGAAAATCCTCTTTATTCTTAATTGAAATCAGAATCTTCTCCTGCTCAAGCTCCTCATCAGTGGTTTTCTTTAAACGAATCTGCTTTATGTTGAGAATAACTTCTGTTACATCTTCAAGCACTCCTTTAATCGTTGAAAATTCATGGTCAATGCCCCCAATGCGTACTGCTGTGATGGCATAGCCTTCGAGTGAGGAGAGAAGAACTCTTCTTAATGCATTGCCGATGGTAACACCGAAGCCCGGTTCCAGCGGCCGGAATTCAAACAAACCTTCAAAATCAGTTGCTTTTTGCAATACAATTTTATCGGGCTTTTGAAAAGTTAGTATGGCCATTTATTATTTAAATTTTAATTGAAGATTAAATTTTATATAACGAGATTATTTCGAATACAATTCTACAATCAACTGCTCATGGATATTTTCCGGAATTTGGTCTTTTTCCGGCATTGCCAAAAAGATTCCCTTTTGAGTATCACTATTCCACTCAAGCCATGGATATCTTGATTCGCGGTTTCCTAAAGCTTGTTTGATAGCTTCCAGCTCGCGCGATTTATTCTTTATACTTATTACATCCCCTGCCTTCAGCACCATAGATGGAACACCTGCAATTCTATCATTCACTGTAATGTGCTTATGAGATACTAATTGCCTGGCAGCCCTGCGAGTGGGAGCAATTCCAAGACGGAAGACAGTATTGTCAAGCCGAGCCTCAAGTAATTTTAGGAGGTTTTCTCCAGTAACACCTTTTATACGTACGGCATCACTATAAAAGCGGGCAAACTGCCGCTCAAGTAATCCGTAGGTCATTTTTGCTTTTTGCTTCTCTTTTAATTGAGTCGCATATTCCGAAGGCTGTTTTTTCTTTCGAGTTTGACCGTGCTGGCCAGGGGGATAGCCTTTTTTTTCCAGAGCTTTTGAATAACCCATTATGGGCTCACCAAATGTTCTGCTAACTCTTACTTTGGGACCTGTGTATCTTGCCATGCTTTGAATTAATAGAAAGTATTAGCTGAGGTAGTAATTTTATTTATCAAAAGTATAATCGTTATACTCTTCTCTTTTTGGGTGGACGGCAACCATTATGAGGTAAAGGAGTAATGTCTCTGATAAGCGATACATCAATACCCGAAGAAGAGATAGACCTGATGGCAGATTCGCGTCCAGAGCCGGGGCCCTTTACAAATACTTCAACCTTACGCATTCCTGCATCGTGTGCAACCTTGGCAGCATTTTGAGCCGCAACCTGGGCTGCATAAGGTGTATTTTTCTTTGAACCTTTGAAGCCTACCTTTCCTGCAGAAGCCCATGAAATTACCTGACCTGTTTTATTGGTGAAGGTGATAATGATGTTGTTGAAGCTTGCCTGAATGTGTACGTGTCCTTCTGGTTCTGCTTTTATGGTCCTTTTCTTTGCGGTTTTTTTTGCCTCAGCCATTTTATGTTCTCTTTATACTACGTGCATTGTTGTTGCTGTACTAATTTCAGATCTTATTTCTTAGCCGGAGTTTTCTTCTTACCAGCAACTGTTTTCCGTTTCCCTTTCCTGGTCCTTGAATTGGTTCTTGTACGCTGACCGCGGCTTGGTAATCCTTTGCGATGCCGGATACCCCGATAGCATCCAATATCCATAAGGCGCTTGATGTTCAATTGAACTTCAGAACGCAACGATCCTTCCACCTTCCAATCATTATTGATGATGGTACGTATAGCATTCAGCTCATCATCATTCCAATCCTTTACCTTTTTGGTTATATCAACTCCAGCCTCTTCAAGAATTTTTTTGCCGCCAGATCGGCCTACTCCAAACAGATAAGCAAGACCTATATAACCCTGCTTATTTTTTGGTAAATCAACACCTGATATTCTCGCCATGTTGTATACTAATTAATGATTTCTAATTAAGATTTGTGCAATCATAAAACTCTAACCGCCATCGTGCAACTATCCCTGACGTTGTTTGTAACGGGGATTTTTCTTATTAATAACGTACAGCTTACCTTTTCTCCTCACAATCTTACACTCTGCACTTCTTTTTTTAATGGATGCTCTTACTTTCATGATCTTGTTATTTAAATACTTCTATTGCAAAAAATTTGATTTTACTATATGTTGTAATTATTTAATTACCTGAAACGATATGTGATTCGTCCTCTTGTTAAATCATATGGTGACATTTCCACGGATACCTTATCACCGGGCAGAATGCGTATGTAATGCATTCTCATTTTACCGGATATGGTTGCAATTATCTCATGACCATTTTCAAGCCGCACGCGAAACATGGCATTAGATAACGCTTCTGTGATTGTACCATCTTGTTTAATTAAGTCTTGCTTAGCCATTAAAAATTTAAGGGTGCAAATATCACTCTTTATTCCGGGATTTTCTATCCTTTACTTTTGAATGTAATTTTAAAATGACGATTTACAGTTTGTTTAATCAGGTAACGGCATTTTCATGGATGACCTCCTCAATATAATCAAAGGTTGTGAGCACCTCAGGACCATCTTTGGTAATCGCTACTGTGTGTTCAAAATGTGCAGAAGGGCTTCTATCTTCTGTAAAAATTGTCCAGCCATCTTCCGCCTGCCTCACGCTCTTTTTACCCATGTTTACCATGGGTTCTATAGCTATTACCAGCCCCTCCATCAATTTAGTGCCGGTACCCCGTTTGCCGTAATTAGGAACTTCAGGGTCTTCATGCAATTTCTTTCCCAAGCCATGACCTACAAGCTCCCGTACCACAGAAAATCCATTTCGCTCAACATGATGCTGTATGGTAGAAGCAATGTCTCCAATACGTTTTCCTATCTTAGCCTGATTAACACCTAGATTAAGAGATTCCCGGGTAACACTTAATAGCTGTCTTTTTACCTCAGTTATATCACCTACCGCAAAGGTAAAGGCGCTGTCACCATAAAATTTATCGAGCAGCACGCCGCAGTCTATAGAAACCAGGTCTCCTTCTTTCAATAAAATAGAGCCAGGTAAACCGTGTACTACCTCTTCATTCACGGAAATGCAAAGAGAATTAGGAAAACCCCTGTAACCCAGAAAAGCAGGGTAGCCACGGTTATCACGTATAAATTCTTCACCAACTTTATCCAATGTAAGAGTTGTAACCCCAGGTTTAATATACTTAGCCACCTCCGCTAAAGCCCTAGAAACAAGCAATGAACTGTTTCGGATGAACTCAATTTCATCATGAGTTTTATAAAAAATCATCCTACAATTTAAACATTTACTGCGGTACGTCCCTTAATACGTCCTGATTTCATAAGACCATCGTAATGACGCATGAGCAAATGACTTTCTATTTGTTGAAGTGTATCTAAAATAACTCCTACCATAATAAGC
>JACCZZ010000213.1 GCA_013695715.1 Chitinophagales bacterium
TTATATTCATCATCCACCTCCGATTTTTCAAGAACCGGCAAAGCTGCATTTACACCTATGATCGGAATATGTCCCATTTCATAAAGAGCCACCGCAGCCTCATTCATTGCATCAAGATTATCCTGACGTTCTTTGCCTGTGGGAGCGGAGTATGGCCCTGTTATAGCTATTTTCATAAATTTATAAAGTTGGATTAATGAAATCTTTTAAAATGTTGTGGTAAAAAAGGGGTTAAAATTTATTTTATAGAACAGTTTTTTTTCCTTCGTCAGTTACTGATTTTTTTGCGGTTTTATTATACAAGTTCATCGTTCGTTCAAAACCTATCAGAACAAAGCTTCTTGCCGCCTCACAGGCAATGCTTATTTTTTGAGGCAGTAACTTTTGCTCTTCTTCACTCCACCTTCCAAGTACATAATTTACCTGTTGTCCTTTCTGGAAATTTCCCCCAATACCAAAGCGCATTCTTGTGTATTCATCGGTGTTAAAAGTTTCATGCATTGATGTTAATCCGTTATGATTGCCATCGCTTCCTTTGCTCCTGATTCTTAATTCGCCAAATGGAAGTGCCAGGTCGTCAACAACGATTAATAGCTGTTTGTTTTCCAAATCGAGTTTCTCCATCCAATATTTCACTGCCTTCCCACTCAAATTCATGTAAGTAGTAGGCTTTATGATATGAAGAATTTTACCTTTTAGCCTGAATGAGGCATGATATGCATGACGATCTAAATTAAAAGAAGCACCGGCTTCTTCAGCAAGTGCTTCTGCAATCTTGAACCCAACATTGTGACGTGTTTCTGCGTACTCTTCACCAATGTTACCTAAGCCTGCGATTAAAAATTTCACTTAAATCAGATTATCAGTGTTGCCTAAGCATAAACTGCGACATCATCACTATTATTTTTTCTTATCTTCTTTTTTCTTCTCATCCTTTTTTTTCTCTTCAGGCTTGGCAGCACCTTTTTCAGCAGCAGGAGCAGCTCCGGCAGCAGGAGTCGGTGCAACCGCCGCGGCAGTAGCGGCAACTGGCGCTTCTTCTTTAGCTGCGCGGGGTATAAGTACCGATACAATCGGAATATTTTGCGCATTGAGAAATTCAACTCCGGGAATTTCAAAATCACCAACACGAACAGATCGACCTAATTCAAGATGATCAATTTTAATTGTGATGTGTTCAATGAGATCTTTCGGAAGTAACCTCACCTTCATCTTCTTCATTCTCTGATTTACCTTACCCCCTGCTCTCACACCAGCTGGTATGCCTTCAAGTCTAATAGGCAACTCAAGTGTAAGCTTTTTATCAGGGTCTATTTCCATGAAATCTATATGGATGAGATTATCTGTTACAGGATCAAACTGAAGATCCTGCATTACAGCATCAATCACGCTGCCGTTTAATGTAATCTTTGCAGTAAAAAACTCGGGAGTATATACAAGGTCCTTAAAGGATGTTGCAGGTGCTGAGAAGTTTACATTCTTGTTACTTCCATAGAGGCTGCATGGAACCTGTCCGTTTTTTCTTAATTCACGAGTTTGACTTTTGCCTGTAAACTGCCTTACTTGTCCTTCAATTGAAATCGACTGCATGATAAAAAAATTTAATTGTTAATGAACAACGAAGTAATGGATTTATGCTCATACATGTTTAGAATGGCTGTGGCAAACAAATCCGCTACACTGAGTATTTTAATTTTTCTTGACTCTTTTTTTAATGGTATGGTATCACAAACCACCACTTCTGTAAGTGATGATCTTTCAATATTTTCATAGGCCTTGCCTGACAAAACCGGATGAGTGATCAGTGCACGAACGCTTTTTGCCCCTCTTGATAATAACAGATCAGATGCATTAGAGAGCGTGTTTCCGGTGTCTATAATGTCATCGCAGATAATTACGTTTCGACCGGTAACATCTCCGATAACAGTCATGGCTGATACTTCGTTTGGTCGCTTGCGATATTTATCACAGATCACCATCTCTTTGTTAAAATGAATGGCATATGCCCGTGCCCTGTTTACTCCACCAACATCCGGCGCTGCGAATGTGACATCGTGCAGGTCGAGGGATTTGATGTAAGGAATAAAGATAGTTGAGCTCTCTAAATGATCCACCGGAATGTCGAAAAAACCCTGTATCTGCGGGGCATGAAGATCCATAGTCATAATTCGGTTGGTGCCTGCAGCGGTGAGAAGGTTGGCGATAAGTTTGGCTGCGATAGGAACTCTGGGCTTATCTTTACGATCTTGTCTTGCGTAACCGAAATAGGGAATTACAGCAGTAATGTAAGCTGCAGATGCTCGCCTTGCCGAATCAATGAGAAGTAACAATTCAAAAAGATTATCACTTGGAGCTACTGTAGATTGAACAAGGAATACATAATCTCCACGAATAGATTCCAGAATCACAGGGCATATTTCACCATCACTGAAACGCCGAACCTCTGCTTTACCTACTTCTACACCGTATGCTTCGGCAATGGAGGTGGCAAGGTATTTTGTGTTTGTGCCAGAAAATATTCTTACCTGTGACTCCATCCCATTTTTTAAAGGTCCGCAAAGATAAAAAAAGAAATAGCAAGAACTGAGGTTGAGCCAAAAAACCTAAAGGTAGGAGCCATGAAATAATTAAGCCGCCTACATTATGCGGCGGCTTTTTACGTTGACCGACTAGGGCTTGAACCTAGACTCTTCTGAACCAAAATCAGACGTGTTGCCAGTTACACTATCGGTCAATTCAGGAGGACAAAGTTAAAGGATGGGTTCGTAATTACAAATCAGAGAAACTTTCTAACTTAAATTGTTCCTCTTCAGGCCTCTTGAACCAATTAACAAATAAACTATTTTTGCCCATCTTTAAAAATTAATTCTTCATGAGTTTATATAATAAGGTCAACAACATCATCGGATGGACCATATTTATTATTGCAACTACAGTTTATTGGATGACAGCAGAGC
>JACCZZ010000232.1 GCA_013695715.1 Chitinophagales bacterium
TTTTAAACAACAGCAGTGTAGCGAGGATACTGCGGGCAATAAATATTCATATTCTGTTTCGGTCTTAATGAATGGAAAGAAGTATAACGGATGCGCTATAAATGGATTAAAAAATTAAGGAATTATACCAAATCATCCAGGTGCTCTTGAAATAGTAAGTCAAGGAATAAGAGGTTAATACCTTATTAGAAAAATATTTGTGCCTGAACTGTGATTAGATCATTTTTCTTCTGTTCCACATCGGTTCCGTCCTCATGCCTCATATCATATTGAAGCTGAACTTTAGTGAATTGTGACCAGTAATAATTTAGTGCAAAGCTGTAAACGGAATTTGCATCGTTATCCTTATCTGTATTCGGGTCATAAACATCATACTTCACGAGCGCTGAAAATTTTTTTAGGAAGAATATATCCCTCTAATAAACCATAATATCCTTGTTTTGTAGTAGCACTGTCAGTACCCTGCAGAAATTCTAGTAGAATTATAAAATATTTTGAGCAATGGAGGATTGCGTGATTTTTTAACACTCAGATTTAATATCTAAATTGAACAAAATTGTTATATGAGTTCTCGCAGGAAATTTATTCGTAACGTTTCACTTACAGCAGCTTCAGCCGCTTTAATTCCCTCAATAACCAAGGCTGATAAAAAGAGAAGGGTTGAGCAATTATTGGCGGAGGGTGGCATTGTGCTATCAACCTGGAAACATGGGTTGAATGCTAATGTAAAGGCTGTAGAAATTTTAAATAATGGCGGCCGACCTGTTGACGCAGCTCAGCAAGGCGTAATGGTAGTAGAATCTGATCCCACAAACACATCCGTAGGGCTTGCTGGATATCCTGATCGTGACGGTCATGTCACATTAGACGCTTGTCTGATGGATGAATTTGGTAATGCTGGTTCTGTAACCTTCCTTGAGGGGATTGAACATCCTGTATCCGTGGCAAGACTCGTGATGGATAAAACTCCGCATGTGATGTTGTCGGGAGAAGGAGCGTTGCAATTTGCATTACTAAATGGTTTCACTCAGCGGAAAGGTTTATCACCACAGGCAAAGCAGGCCTATGCTGAATGGCTAAAAACTTCAAGTTATAAGCCTACTGGTGAAGCAAAAGACCATGATACCATAGGATTGATTCTTCGAGATTCTCGTGGAAATTTTTCCGGCGCTTGCACAACAAGCGGTCTTGCATTTAAGATGCACGGACGTGTAGGAGATTCACCAATTATCGGTGCAGGACTATTTGTTGATTCCGAAGTTGGTACGGCAACAGCCACTGGCGTTGGTGAAGCAGTTATCAAAATTTGTGGAAGCCACCTTATCGTAGAACTCATGAGACTCGGCATATCTCCTCAAAGAGCCTGTGAAGAAGCAGTGAAGCGAATTTCAATAAAACAAAAAAACTATAAAGATATTCAGGTAGGTTTTCTTGCTTTAAACAAAGCAGGAGAAGTGGGAGCTTTTTCTATTCAACCCGGTTTTCAATATGCTTTGGCTAAAGAAGGGAAAAATGATTTGATGGATGCTGCTTCATTGCTTACAGTTGGCAAAAATTAGAATCATCGTTTGAACCATGCATTATCATTGTTTCGAGGGAATAATGAAGTAAGCGTAACCGTAATTTGATGTTGAATAAGGTTAGATTATTAGATAAGGTCGACTTTCATTAAGGATTTCATTTCTTTATTAAAGTGTATTACCTTTGCGCTTCGTTTTAAACTGGAGGCATAACCCATTTGGTCTTTAAAGCTTTCCCTTCTCACTACTTATTACCGAAGAAGCATATCAACAACATCTGCAACAGCCAGATGAGGAAAAACATTTATTGTACCTCCTGTGAACAAATTAAATGATTAAATAACGACAACTGAACCATATATGCCTTTTAAAAAAGATTTAAAGATAAAACCCAATTTCACCCAGATCACGCTGTCGCTGGCATCCCCTGATTCCATTCTTGAGCGCTCCTACGGTGAAGTATTAAAACCTGAAACGATCAATTACAGAACGTACAAGCCTGAACGTGATGGATTGTTTTGCGAAAGGATCTTTGGCCCTGTAAAGGATTATGAATGCTATTGCGGTAAATACAAGCGTATACGGTATAAAGGTATTGTTTGTGACCGTTGTGGTGTTGAAGTGACTGAAAAGAAAGTGCGCCGCGAACGCATGGGCCACATCAAACTGGTGGTTCCTGTTGTTCACATTTGGTACTTTAAATCACTACCAAATAAAATTGGATACTTACTCGGGCTCTCATCTAAAAAGTTAGAGACAATAGTATATTATGAACGCTATGTGGTAATACAGGCTGGAATTCGTGAAGACAAAAATTATCTTGATTTATTAACAGAAGAAGAATATCTTGAAATACTTGATCAGTTACCAAAGGACAACCAGCACCTGGATGACATGGATCCTAAAAAGTTCGTCGCCAAGATGGGTGCTGATGCTGTCCGCGATCTGTTGGCTCGTATAGATCTGAATAACTTATCATATCAATTAAGAAATCAGGCTGCAACTGAAACTTCACAACAGCGTAAGGCTGAAGCCTTAAAACGGCTCGGAGTTGTAGAATCCTTCCGTGAAGCAAATGAGCGCACCACGAATCGACCTGAATGGATGATTGTACAATATCTGCCCGTGGTTCCCCCTGAATTGCGTCCACTGGTTCCACTCGATGGAGGACGATTTGCATCCTCTGATCTTAACGACCTCTATCGCCGGGTAATCATCCGGAATAATCGTCTGAAACGGCTCATTGAAATCAAGGCTCCTGATGTTATCTTAAGGAATGAAAAACGGATGCTTCAGGAAGCTGTCGATTCATTATTCGATAATTCCCGCAAATCAAATGCAGTAAAAGCAGAGGGTGGCAGGGCTCTTAAATCTCTCAGCGATGTATTGAAGGGGAAGCAGGGGCGCTTCCGTCAGAACCTGCTCGGAAAACGTGTTGACTACTCCGGCCGTTCTGTAATCGTTGTTGGCCCTGAATTGAAACTGCATGAATGCGGGTTACCCAAAGATATGGCTGCCGAATTATTTAAGCCATTCATCATCAGGAAGCTCATTGAAAGAGGCATTGTTAAAACAGTTAAATCTGCAAAAAAACTCGTTGACAGAAAGGAACCCGTCATATGGGATATTCTTGAAAATATTCTGAAAGGACATCCAGTGATGTTGAACCGTGCTCCAACACTTCACCGTCTCTCCATTCAGGCATTTCAACCAAAACTTATCGAAGGTAAAGCCATCCATCTTCATCCTTTGGTATGCGGCGCCTTCAACGCCGATTTTGACGGTGATCAGATGGCGGTGCATGTTCCCCTTAGCAATGCAGCAGTCTTAGAAGCACAGTTGCTCATGCTTTCATCCCATAATATATTAAATCCACAAAATGGATCTCCCATAACACTTCCGTCCCAAGACATGGTATTGGGATTATATTACACCACTAAAGGAAGAAAGAGCGAAGGTGACAATATAGTGAAAGGAGAAGGTAAGGCCTTTTATTCCGCAGAGGAAGTGATAATAGCTTACAACGAGGGCAAGGTTGATCTGCATGCTTACATCAGGGTGAAAGCGAAGCTTCGTGAAAATGATGTATTTGAAGAAAAATTGATTGAAACCACTGTAGGACGTGTAATTTTCAATCAGATGGTTCCTGAAGAAGCAGGCTTCCTAAATATGTTGTTAACAAAAAAGGCTCTTCGCGAAGTCATTGGTGACATCATCAAGTTTACTGATGTTCCCCGCACAGCGCGGTTCCTTGATGACATCAAACAATTAGGTTTCAACATGGCCTTCCGGGGAGGATTGTCCTTTAACCTTTCTGACCTTCTCATTCCTGATAATAAACAGGAAATGTTGAATTCAGCTCAGGGTGAAGTTGATGAAATTACTTCTAACTATAACATGGGCTTTATTACTAATAATGAGCGGTATAACCAGGTTATCGATATATGGACTCGTGTAAATAACAGGATCTCCGAAACACTGAATAAGATGTTGGAGCTTGATAAGCAGGGCTTCAATTCCGTTTACATGATGCTGCATTCTGGAGCGCGTGGTTCCAAAGAGCAGGTCAGGCAGCTTGGCGGTATTCGCGGACTGATGCAAAAGCCCAGAAAGTCTGGCAGCTCAGGGGGCGAACTAATTGAGAATCCTATTCTAGCCAATCTGAAAGAGGGGTTAAGCGTATTAGAATATTTCATTTCTACTCATGGAGCTCGTAAAGGCTTAGCAGATACTGCTCTTAAAACAGCCGATGCCGGTTACCTCACCCGTCGTTTGGTGGATGTTGCACAAGATGTTGTCATCACAGAAGAAGATTGCGGCACCTTAAGAGGAATACCAATATCCGCCCTTAAAGATAATGATGAGGTAGTAGAACCGCTTTATGACAGGATCATTGGGCGCGTGAGTTTATATAATATTATAGACCCTCTCACTGATCAATTGATTGTAAAAGCGGGTGAAGAAATTGATGAGGATGTTGCTACTCTCGTAGAAAATACTGCCATTGAAACTGTTGAGATCCGTTCTGTATTGACTTGTGAATCACGGAAAGGAGTTTGTGTGAAATGCTATGGTCGCAACCTGGCGACGGGCCGCAGAACGGAAAAAGGTGATTCAGTTGGCATTATAGCAGCTCAATCTATAGGTGAACCCGGTACTCAGCTTACCCTGCGAACATTTCATACAGGTGGTGCCGCATCAGGTATGGCCACAG
>JACCZZ010000235.1 GCA_013695715.1 Chitinophagales bacterium
TTCCTAAAAGAATGGAGCTCCTCATCTTCCGCTTCAGGTATTACGTTGCAGATAACTCCTAATCTTGTAATATCTGATTTGAACCTTGAGTTGACTGTTCCAACAGACGGCATTACTAATTTCATAATTACAGATGCCTTGGGGCGTCAAATAATTACTATTTCTGAAGATGTAACAGCAGGAAAAAACACCTGCCATCAGGATGTGAGTAAACTTGCACCTGGCTTATACCGGGTGATAAATAGAACAGGTACTGTTGTAACGTATAACTCATTTGTGATCTCGAGATAATTCAGGAATAGTTTGCTCAGCCTTATAATATAGGTAGAGTTCACTGATATCCGAAAGGCAAAGCTGCCTTTCGGATATTTTTTTATTCTACTTTGGAGCACTATTAAATTATAGATTCTCTTTAACCCAGGCAGCTAATTGTGTAAATAAGTAGTATCGGGTATTACCTCCGGCTATACTGTGATTCTTATCAGGAAAGGTCATCTGATCGAAGACAACGTTGTTTTCATATAACTTTTTAAGAAATACCCCCGTATTCTGGTAGTGAACATTATCGTCTGCCAAACCTGCAACTAATAAAAAGTTTCCCTTTATGCGATCAGCATATGTAACTGGTGAGCCATCAACATATCCCTTTTCATTTTCTTTATTGTCGCGCATGTAACGTTCAGTATAGATTGTATCGTAAAACCTCCAGTCTGTTACAGGAGCTACGGCGATAGCCGCTTTAAATATTCCCTGACCTAATTCAATGCAAAGTGCGGATAAATAACCACCAAAGCTCCAACCAAATATTCCGATGCGGTTCTTGTCTGCAAAAGGAAGAGAGCCGAGATATTTTGCTCCTTCAATCTGATCCAGGGGCTCATATTTTCCTACTTGCAAATAGGTCATCTTCTTAAATTCCTCTCCTCTGCCACCAGTGCCACGATTATCTATGCAAGCTACCAGGTATCCCTCTTGTGCCAGATACTGATGAAACAGGTAATCAAAAGATGTCCATTGGTCAGTGACTTCCTGGCTGCCTGGCCCCCCATATTCTGTCATGAAAACAGGATATTTTATATGGGGATTGAAATTCCACGGCTTTATCATCCAACCATTCAACTGAACACCCTCTGAGGTGGTAAATGAGAAAAATTCTTTTTTGCTTAAAGGGTAATTTCCTAATTTTTCTTTTAAAGTATCATTGCTCTCCAAAACACGTATCAGCTCTCCTTTTTTTCCGTATAGTTTAAAATCTTCGGGTGAATTTGCATCAGAATGCGTTACCATCATATACGTGTGTGAGGTGTTAAATGCCGCATCATTCCAGCCGTGATCCATTGTGAGTTGTCTCTTGTTTTTCCCATTAACGGCAATTTCGTAAACATATCGCTGCAGAGGAGAAGATTCTGTCGACTGAAAATAAATTCTACTCTTCTTTTCATCAATTCCATAAAACTCTGTTACATCCCAGTTTCCTTTTGTAACCTGCTGTAATTTTCCATCATTTACATTACCAATATAGATGTGGTTATAACCATTCATCTCACTTGTCCAGATGAAACTTTTATCAGAGTTGAAAAAGGTGAGGTTGTTATGTATATCAATGTAGCGATCATTTTGTTCAGTAAACATCACTCTTGTTTTTCCGTTTAAAGCATCTGCAAGCAGAAGATCTAATCTGTTCTGCCATCTGTTCATCCGGAACACACACAGCAGATTAGAACTTTGAGTCCATTTTATTCTTGGAATATATTGGTTGGCTTCTAAACCCAGATCAATCTTCTTGCTTGTGTTGGATGAGAGTTCATATATGAACACAGAGACAACAGCATTTTTTTCTCCAACCTTAGGATATTTGTAAGTATAATTTTCCGGATAAAGGCCCTTGAAAAATTGCACGGTATATTCTGGTACTTCGCTTTCATCAAAGCGGTAGTATGCAAGGTATCTTCCATCAGGGGACCATTCAAAAGCTTTCACGAATTCAAATTCCTCTTCATATACCCAATCAGTAATTCCATTAATGATGAGATTCTTCCCTCCATCTGCAGTTACCTGTATTTCATTTCCTGATAAGAGTTCTTTATAAAAAAGATTATTGTTCCGCACAAAGGCAATTTTATTGCCATCAGGTGAGAAGTCAGCATTCTGCTGCTTACCACCTCCGGAAAGCGCATTGATCTTTTTTGTTTTCAAATTATAAACAAAGAAATTAGAGCGCGATGACCTGCGATAAATTTTTTCTTTCGCTGTTTCGAACAACACTTTTGTTTCATCTTCGCTCATCTTATAATCTGATGGTATGATTGCATGAGTAGAATCTGCAGGGATCAGATATTTTCCCAAGGCAATTGTATCTGTCACCTTGCCGGTTGCAAAAGAGTAAATCAAAAAATTGTTTTCACCATTTTTATTACTGCTTATTGCACTATAATGCTCACCATCTTTCATTGAAGTAAATCCCTCGACCGATTCGCCTTCAAACGCGTATTTGCTCCAGATATCCTCAATTGTCAGCTTTTGCTGCGAAAATGTAACTACCGGTAAAAAAAAGCCAAGGGCTGAAAGCAAGTAAGTGTATAAGAGAACTTTACAAACTGCTGACTTCATATGAAATAGTTTAAACAAAAATAGTGATAGGGAGGAGAATAATAAGATTGAAATAATTAATATGCGTTAACTTACATTTTCAATTATCATAAAAAGAGCGTTTGTCGTTATTGACCTAACATAAGGGTATTTCATTTATCTATTGTTATACCACAGCCCCCGCGCTTTCGTTTTTAAACTGTAACAGAACAATTCTTCAAGTGGCCTATTCTTTATAATTTTAATAAATGAAGTTTGATTGTTTTTCTTATGTAAGATGGGTGCTAATGCTAATTTTTTTGCCTCTTCTTGTTCATGGGGGGCAATATCCGGCCTCTGTAGTGCCTTCAGGTCAGATTCGTTTTGTTGAAAATAAAAATCAGTGGGATTCAAAGATATTATTCAATGCAACCATACCAGGCGGGAAGCTTTTTCTTGAAAAAAATGCAATCACATATTATGTATTCAGTGCCGAAGATTTGCAAAAAACACACCCGCTAAGAGAGGACTCTGTGGTTCTGCATGGCCACGCCTGGAAAGAAATCTTTCTTGGAGCAAATCTAAATCCGCAAATTCAATCAGTAAGTGCATCTACTACTTACTACAACTATTTTATAGGAAACGATCCTTCACGGTGGGCGACTAACGTGCATGATTATGCCCAGGTGTCATACAACGATCTATATCCTGGAATAGATATGAACGTTTATGCTTTTGGGCCGAACCTGAAATATGATCTTATTGTAGAGCCATCCGCTGATCCCTCTCAAATTCAGATTCAATATGATGGTGCAAAAGATTTGTCACTATACAAAGGGAATCTGATTATCAAAACTTCCATTGGTGATTTCACCGAACAAAAACCATTCGCTTATCAGGTTATTAACGGCAACAAGTCTGAAGTCTCCTGCAAATTTGTACTGAAAGGAACGATCATCACTTTCTCGGTAGGTAAAGATTATGATCACAGTCTACCCCTTGTTATAGATCCAACTCTCATATTCTCTACTTATACGGGCAGCTTTGCAGATAATTTCGGCTATACTGCTACTTATGATGCTACGGGAGCGATGTATCTCGGAGGCCTGGTAAATGGTGCCGGATATCCAGTTACTACAGGTGCAGTGCAGCTAACTTATGCAGGTGGCACTGGCCCTTTTCCTCCTGGTAATGGCAACGACTATGCATGCGATTATGGGATCATGAAATTGAGTTCGATGGGTAATGCACTGCTTTGGGCTACATATCTGGGTGGTACTGATAATGAGACGCCACACAGTATGGTTGTAGATAATGATGGTGATCTGATAATATATGGGAGAACCTGGTCTGATGATTTTCCCATGACTACTAATGCCTACGATAATACTTATAATAGCAACGGAGATATTGTAGTATCCAAAATAAGCGAAGATGGAACGATCCTGATAGGTTCTACTTATCTAGGTGGCTCTGGTGAAGATGGAGTCAATTACGATGCTACCGAACCTGGCTTCGGCAACCTGAAAGTAAACTATGGCGATGATGCCCGGGGTGAAGTAATCACTGATGCAAGCAACAATATTTACGTTGCAACCTGTACGAAGTCTGGAAATTTTCCTGTTTCATCAAATGCTTTTCAGACTTCATTAGCTGGCAGCCAGGATGGATGCATCTTTAAATTAAATTCCGACTGCAGCGGATTGATATGGTCTACCTACCTGGGTGGATCGAATGATGATGCCTGCTATTCACTTGATCTCTACAATGGAGAAGTATACGCAACAGGTGGAACAATGAGTAGCAATTTTCCAACTACAGGTTCTGCCTTGCATTCTACCTTTCAGGGAGGAACAATGGATGGTTTTCTTGTTCATGTAAGTGCTGATGGAACCTCTCTTTTGCAATCTACCTTTATCGGTACTGTGGAAAATGATCAGGCTTATTTCGTAAAGCTTGACAAGAATTCAAATGCATACCTGTATGGGCAAACCGAAGGAAGCTATCCGGTAACAACTAACGTTTATTCAAATGCTAACAGCGGTCAATTCATACATAAGCTGCTGCCTGATTTAAGCGGAACTGTATATTCAACAGTCTTTGGAAATGGCAATGGTGAACCGAACATTTCACCTACTGCCTTTGCAGTGGATACATGTGAAAATATCTACATCTCAGGATGGGGAGGTAGTGTATTTAGCCAATGGAGCTGGTTTGCTCATAATATGGTTAATATGCCTATTACCTCAGATGCATTGCAATCAACTACAGATGGCACAGACTTTTATATCGCAGTATTCAAAAAAGATATGGTCGCTTTGCAATACTCTACTTATTTCGGAGGTAATACCGGTATTGACGACGCTCCTGAACATGTAGACGGCGGCACGAGCAGATTTGATAAGAATGGTGTTATCTACCAGGCCATCTGTGGTGGCTGTGGGGGAAATGTTTCATCTGTGCCTACAACACCAGGTGCATGGAGTGAAACAAATAACAGCTCAAATTGCAATGAGGTAGGTGTGAAAATCGAGATTAACTTATTTATTGTCACAGCAAACACTACAGCATATCCTACTGCAACTGGTTGTGTACCGCTCACGGTAAGCTTTACAAATACCAGTGTAAACGCTACTCAATATTCCTGGGATTTCGGCGATGGAGGCAGCTCATCGGAGTTTGCGCCAACACATACTTTTACTGACACAGGAACTTTCAATGTGATGCTTATTGCAACTGATCCTACCGCCTGTGTTCCGGTTGACACTGCTTACACATCTGTAGTAGTATATAATAATTTAGTTACAGCGGAATACACTACAACCATCACTGATTTTTGCGACTCTTTAAAGGTTGATTTTTCAGCTACATCAAGTGGTATGGCAACTTCATACACATGGGACTTTGGAGATGGCACAACCGGAAACGGATTAAGTGTGAGCCATACTTACTTTGAACCGGGTGTGTATACAGTTATGCTTATCGTGAATGATCCTTTATCGTGCAATCAGCTCGATACCATTACCCAGCTTATTGACTACACTCAAGTGTTGATTGCTGAAGTGAGCAACTCTGCTTATTATGGTTGTCCTCCTTTTACTGTAGATTTCTCTAACACAGGTTATGGTGGCCTCACCTTCTTCTGGGAATTTGGAGATGGGGTAACTTCAACTGATTCCACACCTACCCATACCTTCAACATTCCGGGATCCTACAATGGAATGTTAGTAATCACCGATGACTCAGCATGTAATCCAACTGACACGGCATTCTTTACAGTAACCGTATTGCCTTATCCTCCTGATGCTGCCTTTACCGCTAATCCTACCATAATTCAGGATTATATTTCTGATGTCCAGTTCACCAATCAATCGAGTGGGGCATCCTATTATTTCTGGAATTTTGGTGATGGAGATACCAGTACAGAAGCAAATCCTATTCATACATATTTGTTGAGTGGCGAATACCTTGCATGCCTTACCGCAAATAATGCAGGTGGCTGTCCTGATGAGGCTTGTACTCTAATTAAAGTTCAATTGATTCCAGTGGTAGATGTGCCAAATGCTTTTTCTCCAAATGGTGATGGAGAAAATGATTTCTTGTTTGTAAAGGGTCAGGATGTAAAAAACCTGAACTTTAAAGTATATAATCGCTGGGGGGAGTTGGTATTTGAAACAAACGATCTTAGTACGGGATGGAATGGCTATTATAAGGGAGAAGCGCAAGAGATGGAGGTGTATACATGGACACTCGCTGCAACATTTACTGATGGAAAAGCAGCGGTTAGAAGTGGTAATGTTACGCTGCTGCGATAGATTGTAAAATTGATAATAGATTCTGCTTAAAAAAACTGGTGCAGCACACGTGAACAGATTTTGAAGTTATGAAACGATTTTATTTCCTTATTATATTATGTACAACTGCAGCAAATATGCTGACAGCTCAGGACATTCATTTCTCTCAGTTTTATACTACCCCACTTACCATCAATCCATCATATACCGGAAGCTTTACAGGAGATTACCGTGCAGGAATAAATTACCGCCAGCAATGGGGAAGTGTTACCGTCCCATACAAAACTTTCGATTTTTATGGAGACATGTCCTTTAATAAGAATCGCTTTCATAAAAGTTATTTTTCGGCAGGTCTTATTATGGTTGCAGATCGGGCAGGTGATGGTGATCTTTCGGTGACTAAGGTGATGGGCTCCGGGGCTTTTCATTTTAATCCTGATGGCAATAAAGCAAACTATATATCTTTTGGAGTACAGGCGGGAATGGTACAGAAGTCAGTTGACTTCACAAAGTTTTATTTTGATAACCAATGGAATGATGCCGGCTTCGACACAGGCTTACCAAATGGAGAAACTTATTCAACTCAAAAAATCAGCTATCCAGATGTAGCTGCGGGAATTTCTTATTCATACAGCGGATCTGAAAATCTTTCGATTTATGCGGGCCTTGCTGCTTATCACCTGCTTCGGCCGCAAGATTCATTTTATGGAAATACAGAGAATCGCCTCGGTATTAGACCTGCAGCTAACGCCGGAATAATATTAAAGATAACAGATAAAATATACATTTACCCAAGCATGATGTATATGTCTCAGAAGAAAGCTCATGAGCTGTTGGCAGGGAGTATGTTAAGTATTGAGTTAAACACCTCATCGTCCAATCAATTGTTTGCTGGTTTGTTTGCACGGTTTGAGGACTCTGTGATTCCAATCATCGGCTACCAATATGAGCATTGGCGCGCATTTATAAATTATGATGTGAATACATCAGCATTAAAATCTGCTTCGGGAGGAAAGGGTGCCTTTGAGCTTTCTATTACTTATACAGGCTGGTATAAAAAACCAACAGATAAGATTATTGATCTGCCATGTCCTCGATTTTGATGTATGTTTAATTCCAATAATCTGAATTGCAATTACTTCAATTGGAAATGGTTATGTCTGTTGATCCTTATAGTATCGAGCTGCATTTTGGCATGTAATAATTCCAAAACTAAATATCCGCAACAACCTGATATCTCGAACGTAAAAGTTGGGATGTCATTTACTGAAGTTCTTGAAGTGGCTGGCTTTCCTACAGAAAAATTAAACATAGGTACTGTAACCGATGAGTTCAATCATCAGACAAAAACAGAAGAATGGCGTTATGGCAACAATCAATTGATTGTAATTGTGAATGATACGGTAACATCCATCGATGCGGATGTGGAAAGCACCAATCAGAAAATACAGCACATCATTGATTCTGCAAGAGCAGCAGGTGACACGATGCCAATGATAACACCCGGTGATTAATGTAAATTGTTTTTGTTCTCGTCTAACATAAGTTACTTTGATGCTATGATATTTGAATTCATGGCGCATAGACCCCACGCATACCTTTGGTTTGCTCTCTCATTAATTATGGTCGTAATTCTGAATGCCGTGCTGATACAATCGCTGCATACAATTTTACTCAATTGGAATGATTGGATACAACAATCAGTGGTGCTGATTGTGCCGTGGATGTTGCTCTTGTTTTTCCCGTCAGTGATAATCGGGTTGATTATCTATTATTCACTTGGAAAAAGAATTCGATTTAGCCTGGAGGAAACATATTTTAAGATTATTCCAATCAACTTTCGAAAGGAAGAGATCGGCACAGCGCAAACTTTCAAATGGGACGAGTTGGTATCTTTTCGCTTCAGTGATTTTGAAGACAATCACTATTTCACGCTTATTTTTCGTGATAAAGAAAACAACCTTATAGTACACCGGAATTCTGGCGACTTTGAATCCTTCTTTGAAGAGCTGAAGAAACATTTAAAATCAAATTGATCAATAAACCATAATTTATTGTGAAATGGAGCAGGTTTACCCTTCAGCAATTAATCAACACCTTTGCGAAAAAACAATAATGATGAGTGAAGAAACCACTGCCCGCGTTAGCAATATCAATCTTACAATTGGGCTCGACAAGAACAATATTCCCGAAAAAATTAGTTGGGAAGCAACCGATGCAGCACCTGGCATTCATGAATCAAATGCAATGCTGCTTGCTCTTTGGGATCATCGTGATAAAACAGGAATGAGTATTGACATCTGGACAAAAGAGATGACAGTGCCTGAAATGAATCTCTTCTTTTACCAAACCATTTCTACTCTCGCGGATACTTTCTTTCGCGCTACTAATAACAAGTCCCTAAGTGACGATTTGAAAAATTTCGCCCGGGAATTTATAGAGAAGGTGAAGAAAATGGAAAAGACCGGTTAATGTTACGTAATTGCTGATTCAGATAATTTGGCTTTAATTCGATATTTATCATTTCATGAGCTCAGGGTTAATGTTCCTCGCAATCACAATACAAGGATAAACTGAAATTAGTAGAATTAAAGGCTGTAAATCAACCAATGTCGCGGTAAAAGAATGAAATAAGTATGCGTTATTTTGAAAGAAGTATTTTTATATTTGCAATACACAATGCGAATTCCAAGGCTGGACTTCGCATTTGTTTTTAAACTTCTCTGCACATGAAAAGTTTGCGCAAGGTTATAACGCTCGATGAGTTTATTTTTCAAAACGAAAAAGATTTCCCCTTTGCTACCGGTGAATTAAGTGGCTTGCTGCGTGATATTGGCTTTGCTGCAAAAATTGTAAACCGTGAGGTGAATAAGGCAGGCCTGGTGGATATTCTGGGCACTACAGGCATCAACAATACTACTGGGGATGAGGTGAAAAAGCTTGATATGTTTGCCAACGAGCAATTCATCTCAGCATTGCAGGTTAGTGGCGAATGTTGTGGTATGGCTTCAGAAGAAAATGATGATTTTGTCCCTATCACAACTGAAGATTCAAGAAATGCCAAGTATGTTGTTACACTCGATCCACTCGATGGCTCCTCTAACATTGATGTAAATGTAGCGATAGGAACAATTTTCAGCATCTATCGCAGACAGTCATTTTTTGGGCCCTGCAGGTTGGAAGATTTCCTGCAAAGGGGATCAAGGCAGGTAGCAGCAGGCTATATTATTTATGGCTCTTCAACCATGATGGTTTATACTACAGGCAATGGCGTAAATGGATTTACCCTCGACCCATCAATTGGAGAGTTTTGTCTTTCTCATCCCAACATAAAATCTCCTGAAAAGGGTAAAATTTATTCTGTAAACCAGGGTAATTTCTTAAAATTTGAGCAGCCTGTTAAAGAATATATTACCTACTGTCAATCGGAAGATAAGCTCTCGAACCGACCCTATTCGTTGCGCTATATTGGCTCACTGGTAGGCGACATTCACCGTAACCTGATGTATGGTGGAATTTTTATGTATCCGGCTACACGCAGTGCGATGCAGGGTAAACTTCGATTATTGTATGAGTGTTTCCCAATGGCATTCATAGTAGAGCAGTCAGGCGGCAAAGCAATAGATGGCACCCGGCGAATTCTTGATATTGACCCAATAGAACTGCATCAGAGATCTCCAGTATTTATGGGTTCTAATGACATGGTAGATAAAGTAGAAGAGTATATGAAGTCTACCATGAAAGTTACTCAGCCTACAGTTGCAGCAGTGACAGCTTAAAGGTTTTGCATGTGGCTTAACGGCGGAATGGTTGCATTGATTAATTCCATACCGCAGACAAAACAAAAGACAACAATCTTTTATTTAATTAAGACGCCTGATGAAGCCAAGGCGGCAATGCTGAAGAGCAACCCGCCTGGAATAATGCAGCCGATAGAAATTTAAAAAACACTAACTAACCGTTAGCTTCATTAACAGAAAATTATTTCTACGCCCTTTCAAAAAACCTTACCCTTATTTAGAATAAGTCGCGATTATATGTATGATTAAGAATAGTGATTATCAATTTTGGCATAGAATATTTTATTTTTTCGGAATTATCTTAATAGCTTCTATTTGGGTTGCCGTTTATACTGGAAATGTTTTGGTTTCAATGATTCCTGCTGCGATATTATTTATTTATTTATCAATTAATAATTTCAAGCTTATTTATTTTCTCCTTATCTGTTGCTTGCCGCTTTCAATTGAACATCAGCTCCCGGGTGGATTTTCAACTGACCTTCCTACTGAACCGCTTATGGTCTGTTTAATGCTTTTATTTTTTGCCTATATTCTTACCAAGGGTAATCAATTACCAAAAGACTTCTTTTTCCATACTATAATTATAGTCACTATTTTACATTTAATATGGACTTACCTTTCAACGATTTATTCTCAGAACAGCTTCACATCGATTAAATTCTCCCTTGCCAAAACATGGTACATCATCACTTTTGTGTTTGTAACCGGCATATTGATAAAAAATGTAAAACAGTTCCACACTTTCTTCTGGTGCCTTTTTATACCGCTACTATTTACGGTTCTCTACACACTAATTAGACACAGCCGTTATAATTTTTCTTTTGAAGCAGTAAATTTCCAGATGCTTCCTTTTTTTAGGAATCATGTTAACTATGCCGTGATGATTGGATTAGTAGTACCGTTTAATGTTCTTGCAATATCCTGGTATCCGCGAAAATCTTTCAGGCGAAGGTTTCTTATCTTTTCACTTATCCTTATTCTGGTAGCTGTATATTTTGCTTACACACGGGCAGTCTGGGTTGCGTTGGCAGCAGCCGCGATAACAATTCCGATAATTAAAAAGGGATGGCTGAAATATTTTCTCTACGCTGGTTTTGCTGCAATACTGACCTTCTTTTTTTACATGGGTTATCACAATCATTATCTTGATTTTGCTCCTAATTATGAGGTGACTATTTACCATCAGGAACTTGATGAACATTTGAAATCTACTTTTGAGGGAAAGGATGTGTCAAGTGCTGAAAGAATTTATCGTTGGATAGCCGGAATCAAGATGTGGATGCAGCATCCTCTGATTGGATATGGCCCCGGAAATTTTTATAACTTTTATAAGGAATTCACCGTTACGAGCTTTGCAACTTATGTAAGTGATAATCCCGAGAAATCTTCTATTCATAATTATTTTCTCCTGATACTGGTAGAGCAGGGAATGGTAGGGCTGGTGATTTTTACTGTCTTATTGTTTGTTATCTTATCCCAAGGTCAAAAAATTTACCTTCAGACAAAAAGCAAGGCAGAAAAAAACTATGTAATGGCGATTCTTGTATGCATCATTATTCTTGTTATTAATTTGATGCTTGGTGATTTGATAGAAGCAGATAAGACCGGTTCAATATGTTTTATCTGTATAGCGTTATTGGTGAATCAGGATATTGAAAACAGAAATTTACTTCAAGGCAACTATAATGATGTTGGGAGAAAAAATGCTTTTAGATGAACTTCTTCCGGAAGCAAATAATACAATCTTCATACAAAAAACAATAACTCCCCAGCTAAGCTTTCTTACTATATTTTTTAAAAATCCATTCACAGAAATAAATGACCTCTGAATTTGTATTGTAGTGAACCCTGTTGATTGCATCAGCTGCATTGCAGAAGATGCATTCAATAAAGTAGCATGCGTGAAATCTCCATAGGCAAATTGTCCCGGAAATGCCGCATCCATATTGCATGTTCTAAAAATTATCCGCCCGTTCTTTTTTAGTCTCGTTAAAACTAATAGAAGCAAATTTGTTAAATCCTCTTTTTCAAAATGCTCGATAATATCAATTCCTATAATTACATCAAATATTTCTTCGCCGTTTGTAAGAAATTCAAAGACATTGCCGCAATAAATATTAGTAAGTCCTGAGGCGTGCGCATTATCTACCATTTCTTCACTGATATCAATGCCCGCAATATAATTATATCCTTTGCTCAGCAGAAAACTTACGAGCTTTCCGGAGCCGCACCCAATCTCCAGAATGCTTATGTTTTTTTCTTCTGGAAGGTTAGGCAGAATTTCATTCCTGAACTGCTTTTCATCATTCCGCTGCTGTAATATCAAGTCAGCTTTGGAAAATCGAGAGGCCTGATTTGAAAAATATTTTGAATAAAATATCTCGTCAAGCTGTTGTTTTTTTATCTTTTCTGCCACAGATTCTTTTTAAAATTTTCGAGGTTACATGAAATTAAAATTACCCAAATCTATAGCCGCATTAAAGCCAGTATCTTCTTCTAATTCATGAGACCGTATTGCACTAACGGCTAATTCATCACAACGTTCGTTTTCAGGATGTGACGCATGACCTTTTACCCATTCAACCTTAACATCATGTTTTCTATAAAGCTGAAGCAATCGCTTCCATAAATCAGGGTTCTTCACCTTTTTCCAACCCTTCTCTTCCCAGTTGAAAAGCCATCCCTGTTTGATGGCTTCCGTTACATACTTAGAATCACTAACTACTACTACTTTATTTCCTTCATGTTTCAGCGCCTCAAATCCTTTTATTACTGCCATGAGCTCCATCCGGTTATTCGTTGTTTTTATGAATCCACCTGATAATTCCTTTGTAAGATTTCCTGCTTTAAGGATGGTTCCGTAACCACCCCGGCCCGGATTTCCACTGCAGGCTCCATCAGTATAGATGTAAATGGTGTCGGGTGAAGTATCGGCGGCAGGGCTCATCAGTCATCAGCAAAGTTAATTTGGAAGTATAAAGATTATCTGCCATTCCTGATATTTAATTAAGGAAGACTAATTTTATTCATTTTAATTCTCATGAACAATCGCTACCTGGCGTCACTAATCAGCTTCATTGTTTTAGTTTTAGCTACAATCTTAGGATGCAATCACTTCACTAAAGTAGCTGAGGAGAAAGAGGGGCCGTCTGATTGGTTCATATCTCAGCGCAT
>JACCZZ010000280.1 GCA_013695715.1 Chitinophagales bacterium
GTCAGAAAGAAGCACCTAAAAAAAATATTATACCCCAAACTGAACAGGCAACGCCTCCGCCAGCAAATTTAAAACCTCCGGATCTTCAACGGTTGTTAGCTGAGTTAAATGCATCAGAACAAAAAACCATGCAGCAGATGAAGCGGGAACCACCAAAGCGTAAGAAAATGAATAAAGATTGGTGAGACGGATTTTCGCAGCTAACAGATAAATGAGTCTGTCTATTATTTGTTATACAACTCATGAATCAGGTTCTGAATAAATGTATTAAAGGTTGAGTTTCATTCCTAAAAAAAAAATTTCAGATATTACATTATGCGTCTGTATCGTGCTTTATTAAAAGATATGTTCTATAAAGCTGGATTAGTGAGTATTTTAGACTGGTTATTATATCAGGGTGCGCGGTTTAGTCACAGAAAAAAAAACTCAGAATTTAAAAGAGTCAATCCAGAATTAGTTATTCCTCCAGATTATTTTTTATACGAAACATACAAGTTGGACTATGAACAGTTTTTTAGAGATGGAGAATGTACGTCAAAAGAAATTATAGACTGGACAAATAAATACATGCAGCCCGGACGAAAAAGAATTTTAGATTGGGGTTGTGGCGTAAGCAGAGTAGTTATGCACATTGACAAATTTATTGATGCATATACATTGGTATATGCTTGTGATATCAATAAGCAAATGATCGAATTTAATACAAAAAATTATAAAAAAATTTCGTATTCCTTGACTTCTTATTTACCACCTACCAATTATGAGTATGGATTTTTTGACTTGATTTATGGGCTTTCAATTTTTACTCATATTGAGGCAGGCATGCAAGAGGAATGGATTAAGGAAATGTACAGAATACTTAACTACAATGGAATTTTCTTGTTTACCACACATGGGAAATTTTTCTTCTCTAAATTATTGCGTAAGGAAAAGCAGCTTCTTGATATGAGGGGAGTGTTCTCAAAAACATATCAACAAAAAGGACATAGAATGATGTCAACTTATAATTCACAAGAAGCTCTGACCAAAATTCTTGAAAAATATTTTAAAATACTTGAATTCTATGATGGCGAAATTCATCCGACAAAGACAGGAGGGCAGGATTTATGGATAGTCAAAAAGTTGCCGTAATATGTTTTTTGTTCGTGAAAATTTTTGGTTTATTCATTTTTTGTATTTTTGAACCTTCATCAAATAAAAAGGAGGTATTCATGATATCTAAAGAGCATTCATGGACACCTTCGATTAATAACTTTTAATCGGAGGGATTCATAATTAAGATGACCATTGTGTCAGAAGGCTGTCTCACTATTTTGAGACAGCTTTTTTTGTTTCCTCAGGTTCAATTTACTAGATCAATGTCTTGGTCACATCAGTGAGCATTTGCTGCTTTGGCTATGGAGCTGCCTGAGATCAATTTAAGATTACTTAGTATCAAACCCGGCAGTTCCGATGTAACCACAGCATTGCCGAACCGTTTATGGACTATTATTTTGCGATGGGTTGAATACATAAAAATATACGGCTGCTCATCATATATTATTTTTTGCAGCCGCTTCACCATAGGAATGCGGAGGTCATCATCAAGTGTATAATTTATAGAATCTATTAATGCATCTGATGCGGCATTTCCAAAGCCCCCGAAGTTGCTTCCCTTAGAAGCCCACGATGCAGAAGACCATATCTGTGAGAAATCTTGCGGAAGTGATGAAGTTGCCCATGCACCAAACAACATGTCAAAGTCATGGGCATGTGCAGATTGCATCATTACACTCATCTCCATTGGCTGAGGAATGATCCTTACACCTGCCGGGTAGGCAGCCTCTGCAATCATAGCTACCATCTCTTTCATCAGGTTTCCCTGAGTACTGTAGCTGAAAGATACCTCTAATTTTACCTTTTCCCCATCAATAATCTTATCACGTATGTTGTCCCGATCTGAGTCAATCCAACCTGCATCTTCCAGCAAAGTGGAGGCGGCCGCGACATCATAAGGCAAAATCTTGAGGTCATTGTTGAACTCGGGCATTAATGGCGAAACCAGGCTTGGCCATCTGGCGGCTTTTCCAAGAGTGTTTACCTGAATGATCCGGTCTACCGGTGTTAACAGGGCGAAGGCACGCCGCACCCTTCCATCGTCAAAAATCTTTTTATGCTTTACTCCGTCAGGCCGCATATTCAGTGCTATGTAATTCAGGTTATAGCTGGGGATAAAACCAGAGTTGTAGTTTCTGTTAAACAGGCTGTCTCTCTGCAGCTCTACCAGCGTCTTAGTTGTGAGTGAGGTAGAAGCATCTATCGCTTGTGACTTGCATTCAAGCATAACAGCATTTTCATCCTTTACTACCTTAAATATTATTCTCTCTGGATAGGAGCTTAGATAATCATTTTCATGCTTTAAGGCCTTCGTCCAGTGGTTTTGCTTCCGCTGAAGGTCAATTGTCTGGCCACGATCCCAAACAGATACTTTGTAAGGACCTGCTCCGTAAAAAAATTTTGCATCATTACCATATTTCCCATCATTGAATTCTGACGACCAGTTTTTCAGGTCATCTGCACCAACTGAATTAAGATCGAGACCCTCCATATTCTCAAGAGAGTAATGGCTTAATATATTTTTAGGATCAAAAAATTTACGTGATAGAATGGGAAAATCTGCCAGCATTCCTACGCTTTGAATATAGGGATGCTTCATTACAATAGTAAACTGCTTAGGATTTATTGAATCAGGAATTATGGTCTTTAAGTTAGATAATGCAGATTTTTGAGTGGGATTGTCCGTAAGTGGACATTTATTCGCTTTAAAGGTGAAGATTACATCTTCGCTGGTAATTGGTGTGCCATCATCCCATGTTGCCTCATCAAGCAATTCATAGGTAAACCTTAAATCATCTTCAGAAACCTTTGGCAAGGCTTTGGCCAGCATGGCCTTAATACCTCTGTTAACCTGATCAACTACCACCAGAAAGCATTGCGTAAGCCCCATGATGGTTTTTGCATTTTGATTTTTAAAATTTGTGGGATGCAGGTAATTAGGGTCACTCATCCAATGGCATACGACAATGTTCTTATCAGACCAGTCAGACTCCCATTTTTTCGAATCATCAAACCGGATGTAAAGGTTATTCGTTTGTTTATCTGATACTGATTCAGAATCTCTTTCATCTGCAGAACAGCCAAAGAGGTATAAACCAAGACTAAGAATTAAAAATTTTAGAATGATTTTCATGACGGGAGCAATTGTGTAAACTACAAATTAATTTAATGGCAACCAGGATAATACGTGGTCATAATTACATCCCTTCGAAATACTATTTATCAAAATAACTAAAACAATAACAATCTAAATCAATATGGAAGCAGTGCTTATCACAGGTGGCTCAGGGTTAATAGGAACACGCCTTACCACCTTATTGCAGAAGGAGGGATTTGAGGTAATGCATCTAAGCCGGAAAGCTAAGAATTCAGATACTGTCAAAGTATACCAATGGAACATTTCTAAGAATCTGATTGAAGAAGAAGCCGTCAGCAGGGCCGATCATATAATCAATCTTGCCGGGGCTAATGTGGCGGAAAAACGATGGACTAAAGAATTTAAAAACGAAATTCTTCAAAGCCGAGTTCAAGGTGTCAACACCCTGCGGCAGGCACTTAGCAGAATTCCTAATAAGGTGAAAACCTTTATATCTGCATCTGCTATTGGTTACTACGGTGATCGTGATAATGAATTACTCACTGAAAATATATCTCCGGCATCTGATTTTCTTGGGGCAACATGCGTGCTGTGGGAAGCGGCGGCTCAGTCTGTTGCTAAATTAGGAATTCGCACGACCTTGCTCCGCACAGGTATTGTTTTGTCAAAGCAGGGCGGAGCTCTTGAGCCATTGATGAAATCTATCCAATTTGGAGTTGCACCGGTAATAGGGAGTGGCAAACAATATTATTCCTGGATTCATATTGATGATATATGCCGCATGTATATTCATGCAATCAGTAATGAAAACATAAGTGGGGTTTATAATGGAGTGGCTCCTACTCCCCTAAGTTACATTGATCTTATTAATGCTGTTTCAGATGCAATGGGTAAGCGCAAAATTAATGCCCCTGTACCGCTATGGTTACTCCTACTATTAAAAGGTGATTTTGTAAAGAGTTTGGTAAGCAGTGCTAAATGCTCTTCAAAAAAAATTACCGATACCGGATTTGTATTTGAATTTCCCACTTTAAAACAAGCTTTGCACGATCTATTAAAAAGATAATATTCACCTAATTCTTCCGGCTATTAAATTTAAGCTTTCATAGACTAGGTTTAAACGGTATTTTAAATTTTACTTCCAATTCTTTCAACCTTTCTAAATTGCCGCTCAAATTTCCTTGATGCCGGCAGGTTTAATTCTTGGTGTTGCTGTAACATATTTCATTTTACTACTGTTTGTAGCATGGTACACATCGAGGGGTGCCGATGCACATTCTTTTTTTATCGGAAACAAAAAGTCTAAGTGGTATATTGTAGCATATGGTATGATTGGTACTTCGCTGAGTGGCGTCACTTTCATGAGTGTGCCAGGCGAAGTGGGTG
>JACCZZ010000240.1 GCA_013695715.1 Chitinophagales bacterium
AGCATTAAACTATTTGTATTAGGTAGATTTCGTTTAACATCTAAGGGAGCCGTCTCAAAACTGAGGCGGCTTCTCATTTATAAGTGGTTAAATCAAAGTATATTAGGCCTGAACCAGAAGTGGCTAAAATCAAACTTTACCGTTTAAAATCTCCTATTAAGATTTTACTGTGCGTTGAATCCTCATTCCTTTGCTCTAACCGAGAAGAATTGCTCCCCTCTCCTTTGGAGAGGGGTTGGAGGTGAGGAGAAAGGGTAGCTTAAATCACCTCTCTTGTAAATTATATAATGAACCATTTGATTGCACAGCATGATAATATGATTAATTGTTACTTTGCCCAAGAGAGATATTAAATTGAATGGATTTTGTTGCTATAGATTTTGAAAATGCAAACGAGCTTTCAATCAGCGCCTGTGAATTAGGAATTGCGGTTGTACGCAACTATAAAGTGGTAGAAACAAAATCTGTTCTCATACGCCCGCCCGATTTAAGGTTCAATCCCTACAACACTCGGCTACATGGAATTTTCTGGACTGATGTAATAGATCAACCTGACTTTCGAACACTGTGGCCACAGCTTCTCCCTTATTTCAAAAACCGACTTATAATTGCGCACAATGCACATTTCGATTTGCATGTAATGAGAAGCTTATTGCTGCATTACGATATTTCTTTTGAGGAAATCCAATTTACCTGCAGCATTAAGGTTGCTGGAAAGGTCTGGAAAGATTTCGATCGTTATGGTTTAAAAACACTTACACGTTTGCTCGGTATCGAATTGTTGCATCACCGCGCAGAATCTGATGCAAAAGCATGTGCAATAATTGCTTCTATGGCCTTCCGGGAAAATCAAATTAGCATCACTGAAGAAATCACCTCGAAGCTGAATATTCATTTAGGAAGCATTTCGCCAGAAAAATTTATTCCTACCTCAAACAAGACCCTGCATGTCAAAAAGCGCAGAGTATATTCTTATCAGGAATGACAATTATTTGTGTTGAATTATTTGACTGCACAACTTTACATCAATGGTTGAAAAACTTGATGCATCTTCCTTCTTAGTAAAAGCTACTGGATACTCCGTGATTGATGTTCGGTCCCCGGGCGAATACCAACGCGGTCATATTCCCGGAGCCATTAATCTGCCTCTCTTTTCTGATCAGGAACGTGCAGCTATCGGTACTCTTTACAAAAATGATGGTCGGGAAAAAGCGATGATGCTTGGCCTCACCTATTATGGAAACAATATGCAGCAAATCGTTTCTTCAATAAAAAACCAGACGGCTGATAAACATCTATTTGTTCATTGCTGGCGCGGAGGAATGCGCAGTGGAGTAGTGTCGTGGATGCTTGATCTATTTGGATATAAGGTCTTTACACTCAATAAAGGATACCAGTCGTTTCGGCGACTTGTGCTCGATAGCTTTTTACAGCAAAGAAATATTGTAATTCTGGGAGGTAAAACCGGATCTGCAAAAACCGAGGTAATCGAAGAGCTTAGAAAATTAAATGAACAATCCATAGACCTGGAAGCTCTTGCCCATCACAAAGGATCTGCATTTGGGGATTTAGGAGAATCCCACCCACCTACACAGGAACAGTTTGAAAATGATTTGTTCATAGAATTTATGAAAATGGACCCGGAAATACCAATTTGGCTCGAAGACGAAAGTCAGCGAATTGGCTCAGTAAATATTCCAAAAACCTTATGGGAGCAGATGAGGGCAGCCCGGGTAATTTATCTTGACATTCCTGTTGAAAAACGATTGCAGTACATTGTTAATCATTATGGAAATTTTAGTCGAGAAAGACTTAAGGCAGCAGCTCTCCGCATTCAAAAGAGATTAGGAGGTCTCGAGACAACTAATGTTATAAATTACATTGATAAAGGCGAGATAGAAAATGCATTTTCCATCTTACTGCGTTATTACGACAAATGGTATGCAAAAGGGATTTCAAATCGCCCTGCAGAGAAAATTGAGTCAATCTTCACCAGTGAAATCAATCCTCAGACAATGGCTGCAGCCATCTCCTGTAAACAAATCCAATCCAGGTGATAATGTTAAGTATTCAGAATTGGGTCTTATTACTACACTCCATCCGAATTCTAAACCGTTACTGACATCATAAGTCTTATCGAATCGATTTTAATGGTTTTGTTGACATACAACCAGGCGCAACAGTTACTTAGAGCACTGCTCCGTGCATGCCACAGAAAGAAGCAGGCAATAATACATCTATTGCTATTTTAATTGATAGAATGCAGCAAATACAATTACCCAACAATTTAGTTTTTAATGTCCCTGATTCTATAAAACAGAGCTATTTAAAATATACCCTAATCCTTCGGATAATTTTGTTACCATCAACATTGGAATAGAAGAAGTATGCACCCTGCAATTAATTGATGCTTTTGGTAAAATCGTCCACTCTTCTATTTTCACTGGTCCTGCAAGTAACATAGATATTTCAAGCTTGGTTGCAGGCTTTTATTTTGCTGAAGTTATTAATGCAGGAGGTGAAATTATGGGCAGAGCTAAAGTTATTGTACAATAACTCCCAATCCTACCCAATTACCCCCTGTATTTGATATAGCA
>JACCZZ010000368.1 GCA_013695715.1 Chitinophagales bacterium
ACCTGGCTAACGGTAGAAGGGGCACAAGTTCCTTCCAATACCCATGTTCCTGAAGACGGTTTTTTCATCACTGTCCATGTTGAGGCTCCTCCACTGTTGGAATAGGTTCCGGGTGTATTAAACAAAGTTGCAGTATAGGTTCCTGTACTTGTAGAAGGTGTCGAAGTGATGGTCCAGTATCCATTATTTAATGCTGGAAGGTCATATGAAACTCCACAGTCAAACAGTCCAAGTGCAGAAGGGACAACAGTATAAGGGTCAAATCTGGCGAGCAAATCATTAGCAGTATTAGAGTTGGTAAAATTTATGTTTGCTAACTGATACCCTTTTCCAGAGGCATAATGACCTACAGGGAAATCGTATGAACCAATTGCAGCAGTAGTTCGCCTAAGATTTCCATCTATATAACTATTGATATTTCCCGAAGTAACAGCAGAAGGTGAATTACTTGTTGCTTTTACCTCATAGTTGCCTGTTGTCACTCTGCCGCTGCTTAAGCTAAGTATTCCTGAGAATGAAAGATTATTACCAGTTAGTGTTAAACTTGAAGGAACTCCCTGATTCATCACCACATTATAAAGCGTAAGGGTACCTCCTGGTGTAAAACTTTGATTGACTATCCCATTAAACTCAATAGTACTATTAATTAAGCCTGTAAAGGTTGTGGACCCAGAGGAATTGGTAAAATTTTTTGCAAGGCGGAGATATTGTCCATTCGCATTGAAGACGCTCGTACTGTTTTGCGTGATAAAATCTCCGGAAACATCTAATGGCGCATTCAATATTACAGAGCCTGAAGTTTTATCAATTATCAGCCCTCCTAATTTATCTGCATCAACGAGGCTGCCATATACATTTTGAGTTCCCGTTCCAATAAAAGCAATAGCAGATGACGCATTAGCAACTAAACTGCCATAATTATAAAAATTTCCGCACACATTCAATACAGCCCCTGCCTGCAAAGTCAGCGTTGCACCTGCATTTATAGTTAAATTATTGCAATTATAATTTCCAGCAGATAGAATTGGTTGATTACTGGCCGAGGGGGCAACTACAGCATCAATAGAACAGCCAGGCGCTGAGCACCCACCCCAGTTAGCAGAAATAGTCCAATTGGTATTAGATCCACCCGACCATATTACCTGAGTCGGGGTAGTATAATTTATAGGGGAGCTAGCATCAAAGCTCAATGTAAAGCCTGCCGTACTATTTGTGAAATTACTTACTACTAACATATACTTATCACCCGCTGCTACGGTAATCTCCGTTTCATAAGAGGAGTTGAAGGCTGTGGGATATCCGGCAGGTGCATTGCCATTAGAGGATAAACCAGTAACTCCATAAACATTATAATTACAACGGAGGGGTGTGCCAGCAGTGCCGCCAGCAGCAATCTGGCTGCAGGTAACTGCTCCAGTACCAGCAGTTTTCCAAACAGCAAAGTCATAATCTGTACTGAAGGTACCCGTGCCAGGCCAATCATTGGGAATAATATCAAAATGTAGCACTCCTGCCGAAGATATTGAAACTTCATACCAGGCAGAGCTTCGCTCTCCAGTGGAAAGGCAGTTGGATCCACCTCCGGGAAAATCACAAATATTTCCATATGCCTGATACCCGGGATTTCCTACCGAAATTGTTTGATTGCAAACTGAATTTGTGGAAACGCAATCTTGTCCCGCTGCTGGAACTACCGGCTGAGATGCATCAGTAACCTGTATATCAAATGTGCCTGTAGCGTTTCCATTCCCATCTACTACAATATAATAGGTTGCGCCCCCCGTAAGGCCACTTACTACTAATTCTGAATTATAATAAGAAGAGGTGCCGCAAGAGGGTATATTGTCATTACACCAGCTTGCATTTGTAGAAAGTGATGAACATGAGCCGCTGTATAGGGCGATTTGCGTATTTGAAAGTGACCCAGCCAGAGTTTGGATTCTTAGTTGTCCCGAAGAAGGACAAACCACGCTGTACCATACTGTATTTAAGGTTCCGCTATACCAGCATGATGGACTTGAAGGCTCCCCTGTTCCGGAAGCACAGGAGTTGTCACCTGAAAGATTAACTCCTGTGGTAAGAGGTGTGGCATTACAGGGTAAATCATTAAATGAAGATGCTGATACAGGAGCGCCAATAGTAAGATTTGAATAGGAATTATTAAAAGGAGTAGACCATGAATCAAGCACCAGATAATATGTCTGGCCCGCCGTTACAGTGGCACACATAGATTTATTACCGGTAGAGCTTTGTGTATAACCTACACAGGCTCCGGGAATGCCGCTGCATACTGTAGAGATCGGGCATCCGGCATATAGCATTAAACCTGTGTAACTACCGGAAGAAGTAAGAGAAATAGTAATCTGACCAGTAACATTTGGAGTAAAAATCCATACCTTATCTTCCCCTGTAAAGTAATTCGTACTGCCACATGCTACTGCATTAGCGGAGGTAATGTCATTGCCGGTACCTTGGGTAGTCCCGGAACCTGATGAATAAGGAAGTGATGCTACAGTAACATTTCCTGATCCTAAAAAGGATATACAAGATAAACTATTGACGGAACTCACTAATGAAATATTATCCACAACAGAAGGAGGTTGTGTCCCGATAGTTGCATCATTCTTCCATGAAAATACAAGACGTTTTGTAGTTCCAGCAACGCCGCAAAATACAATTGTGGCGGTTGAAAAGGCATTAGTGAGATTGTAGTTAGTCCCAATTTGACCACTTAATAATTCAACACCCGCAGCAGGGGTCGTAGAAGTATTTACAAGATAAACTTTCATAAAATCATAAGTGGATTCACCATTGCACTTCCAACTAAAAGTAAGTGTCCCCTGATCCTGCCCTACGGGGAAAGTTATATCGCGATAGAAATGTACAACCGAAGCCGAATTCACATCATACACATTTGATACTCCCCCATTACTGCTGATGTACGCGCATTGAGTACCGGTAAACCCTGTTGCACCACTTCCTACAAACCATTCATTTGCCTGAGTGCCATTTATCTCCGTCCAGCCATTGGCTGCAAAAGTAGTTCCGCTCTCAAAACCACCATCTCCGGTAGCACTGATTAAAGTAGTGCTTTGAGAGTAACCTGTTAAGGTAAGTGTTCCTAAAATTAAAGTGAATAGTACCTGATTAAACATTCGCAT
>JACCZZ010000381.1 GCA_013695715.1 Chitinophagales bacterium
CCCGGAGGTAGTCCTTTATTCATATATGTGTTATATGGCGAAGCAACTGTTAAATGCCCATGCAGTACCCTCTTAATGGAGAAATTTTTTAACGCAAATTTAACTGTAGGGTCAGCTTGAAGCAACATGCCATTTTTTATACGGTTAAGATATACCCCTGCAATTCTTCCTTTTTCTTTATTATAATTTGTTTCCTCTTCTACAATTGAAGCAAGTGTTACTGCCTGAGAAGGAGTAAGCCCCAGAGCATATGCTTTCTTTTTTCGATCTTCGGTCCAGAACCGCTCTTTTTCTGTTTTCATGCGCTTCATGAATTCTGAAGCGCTGGTATTCCAAAAGAATTCATAAGTATTAGGAATGAATAGTTCCATTGATGTTTCCGGAGTGACACCAAAATCTTTAAGATAATTTTTGTCGTTCATTGAAATAAGCAGCACAGCTGAATCTGCCTCAAGTTTACTACCAATAAATCCTGCGAGATCTTCCTTTAGGCGAAACTTATTAATTACCAACTTCACTGGGGCCTGCTTGCCACTGCGCAAGAGCTTAACAAGGTCGTAGTTGTTCATTCGTGGCTCTAACTTATACCTGCCAGCATGCACATGAGCAGACAAATTCATTTTCATTGCAACCCATTGAAACTCTTCTACATTTTTTACAATTTTTCTATCCGATAGCAGAGCTACCAACTCAGTATAATCTGTGCCGGTTGGCACATATAAATATTCCTTATCATCTGCATAGGCCACATTGGGCGCATATACTTTATGATAAAACCTATAACCAATTATTAATATAAAAATACCTACTACCGCAGCAAACGCAATCAGGTATCTGCGAAGACGGTAGGAGGACTTTTTCTTTTTAGTCACTTAGGGTTTTAACGTAAATAACAATAATTAAATACTATGAATTCTTTTAAATGTGCATTTGCTTGAGAATGGTTTTTACTTTTTCATTTTCGGGATTGATCTTAAGCAATTGAGTTGCTACTTCCTCTGCCTCCCTGTTTTTGCGCTGTACCATAAACAGGGCAATCTTGTTCATCAGGGCTTGTTCATAATCCGGATCGAGTGCAAGTGCTTTATTGTAAAGGCTTTCGGCATATTTCAGATCGCCTTTCAGAAAATAAACATATCCTAAGTTTGATAATGCAGGGGCAAACTTTGAATTGTCACCTACAATCTTTTGAAACACCTCTTGCGCTTCATCCATTCTTTTTAATGCAACAAGGGTGCTTCCATATTTATTTCTGAATTCAGGATCAGCCGGCTTTAGCTCACATGCACGGGAATAAAATGATAAAGCACGCTGAAAATTGCCCTTCTGATAGTTGCCTTCACCAATCCTGTATGCTGTCCATGCATTATTTATTTTTTCAGGAACCAGCTTTACTGAAGCCGAAACCACACCATCAAAATTGTTCTTCAGATAGTGATATCTTATCTCGGTTTCATTTAAATGAGAAGTAGCCTTATCTGTTACCTTATTTAAGTAGTATGCCGCTGAGTCGAGGAGATAGGGCTGCTGTGAAAATGCTTCATAAGTTTGAAGATAACCCTCGGCTACTAAAAGAGGCGATGGATTTTTAGTAGTCATGCATTCGAGCCCTACAAATTTCTGTATCTGCTTTTTTTGTTCTTCTGATACCGGAACATGAATGCGGTGATCATGCACGGTGACATGTGGAATGTCCATCGTTTCTGATACAGGCATGTGACATTTATAACAGTTATTATTATTTTCTTTCAGACGCTGATCAATAGACAACTTACAATTCTTCTCTTGGGTATTGTGACATGATTTGCATGCATCATTAAAATGCGCTGCCGGTGTAAACTTTACACTTACATGTGGATTATGACACGTAAGACAACTCATATCAGAGCTGATGTAGCACTTGCTCTGCTTCATACGGTCGGCGTGAGATGCCATTATAAATTTCCCTTCCCCGCCTTCATACCGTGGCATAAATACATTCATAACGCTGTTTAATGGTTGTCCTGGTTTGAAATCGAAAAATGTTTTTCCTTCATTCAACACCGAAATTCCCTGAAGATGACATCGCTGGCACAATTCAACCTGCAGGTCGCGTGATAAGTTTGCCGGATTAACAATTGAATAATCGATGTTAACGGAAGTATCAACTAAAATGCCTTTCAGCTTTTCATTCACGTGAGCCTCTCCCGGACCGTGGCAACGCTCGCATTCAATACCTGTTTTAACGGATATGAATTTATTAGCAGCATCATTCTCATCTTCTCTTTCAGGATACATGTTGTGGCAGTTCATGCATTCCACGCTGATGATCCTGTTCCATCGCGTATTGCTGCCTTCTTCAAAGCCCGGAGGAAGATCCCACAATCCATGCTGAGTGTAATAGGTCATGGGAGCCTGGTAGAGGTATCCGTTTTCCTCCCAAATGTGTGAATTGGTATGCTGGCCAGATCCTACTATATACGAGATACGCTCAATTCGCTTGAAGATCGTGTCTTTGCCACTCAGCCGGTATTCCATAATATAAAGCGAACTGTCTTTCCAGAATGGCTTATAATAAAAATCTTTGTATTTGTCGTAAAGAACAGCGTGCTGATTAAACTTTGCAGAAGATTTTTTTTGCGTCGCATGATCCCAGCTCTGGCCCATACCCGTTTGGATGAAAGTTTCGTAAATGTTCTGGTGGCACGTTTTACACGTATTCATGCCTACATAGTCTACAGTATCATTCCAATTCTTATAAAGTGGGGTTGTTACGGTTTCCTTTTTTGAATGCGAACAATAGATAAGAGTGAATGAAAACACAGCTAAGAGGAGATATATGACTATATGTTTTTTCACTTATGATGCGTCTGAATAATAGCATCTGGCATTAGCAAATTGTCATCACCATTTTCATGCATCTTTTTAAATAATCTATTCCATCCTTTTCTGGTCTTCCCGGGCTTTATGATGATGTACTCCTTTTCAAGAATAAGTTCAACAGTGTCAGTAATATTATATTTTTTAATCAGAGTTTTAGTCAACCGAATTCCTTTAGAGTTTCCAATTTGTAATACTGAAATGTTCATAGTTAAAAGGTCATGTAATTAAAAAGCTATTACATTTTTATGTAATCAGCTATGTACTGGAATTGGTAGGTCAAAAAAATATGTTGATAGTAAATTCGCTTTTGTTTTTCTCCCAGATATTATACCGTTAGTTGATGGCCTTATATGAATGATTCTTAAATGTTGGAAGGCTGTTGTTGCGCAATGAATTAATTGCAACATCAATTTAATTTACCTGGAAACTTAGCCTTCCATTCTTCTATTCCACCTACAACATTTTTAACATCTTTAAATCCCATCTGCTCAAGAATAGCGGCTGCCTGCATGCTTCTGCCTCCCATCTTGCAATGAACAATTACTTCTTCATCTTTTAACTCTTCAAGATCCGGAATGAATGACATGAAGCTTGAGAGCGGTAGATTCTTCGCACCAATATTAAATTCATCATATTCCCAGGTCTCGCG
>JACCZZ010000246.1 GCA_013695715.1 Chitinophagales bacterium
GCTTTGCACGGTCATCGGCAGATCGTGAGTAGGTTACATCAGACACAGTGTTATATTCTATAAGATTGACACGTGCAGGAATCCGCTTGCATATCTTTACGAGCTCACGGGCATCTTCAGTAAAATCGTTGAAACGGTTGAGAAGTATGTATTCAAATGAGATGCGATTTCCGGTTTTTAAAGCAAAATAATTAAGCGCCTCAATCAACGACTCGAGGTTATTGGTTTCATTGATCGGCATGATCTGGTTTCGTTTTTCATCATTGGCTGCATGGAGCGACAGGGCAAGACGAAAGCGCACTTCATCATCGCCTAACTTACGAATCATCTTTGCAATGCCGGCAGTAGAAACGGTGATTCTCCTGGGTGACATGGCTAATCCATCGGGTGTCGAAACCTTTTCAATAGCCTTTATCATTTCACCATAATTAAGCAAAGGCTCACCCATACCCATAAAAACGACGTTGGTAAGAGGCCGGCCATACTGTGCCATTGCTTCTCTATTTAACAATACCACCTGGTCGAATATCTCATCAAAATTTAGATTCCGTATGCGATCCATCTTTCCCGTGGCACAGAAGCGACAGGTAAGAGAACAACCAACCTGAGAAGAAACACATGCCGTCAGGCGGTCGTTTGCAGGAATCAAAACCCCTTCAATAAAATGTGCATCGTAAGTTCTGAAACGAATTTTAATTGTGTGATCTGCACTAACCTGTTTCAAGTCGGTGAAGATCGAATGAATGAAAAACTCCTCCTTTAATTTATTGCGTAGATCTTTGGAAACATTACTCATCTCGTCAAATGATCCTGCACCCTTCTTCCACAACCAGTCATATATTTGGATTGCACGAAAAGGCTTTTCTCCTATGCTTGTAAGATGGGATTTGATCTCTTCTAAGGTGAGGTTACGAAAATTTCTTTGTTCGATAAGAACCATTAGGCAAAGGTACTGAAATCAAAAATTGATCTCCTAGACTCATGAAACTTCTTTTGTCATTAGCAGTGTTGCATTAGACATGATGATCAGGAATTCTTGAACATCACAAAAGCTTTAATCCATTTTTATAAATTGCATAAAATCTTAGATAGCGAGTGGTTGATAAATTAAAATTCATTGCGGAACTGGATTCCTCCTACAACTTTCAGGGTGTTTCTATTTTACTTGGTGCAGGAATGATTGATGGAGAATGCCAGCCAGGCCATTTCGTAAAGATTCCAATACAAACATTAAATCGTCATGGTTTGATTGCGGGTGCCACCGGAACAGGTAAAACAAAATCTCTGCAATTACTTGCGGAAGGGCTTTCAGCAAATGGGGTTTCTTCTTTGCTGATGGATATCAAAGGCGATTTAAGCGGACTTGCAAGGCCCGGCAGCATGAGTCCGAAATTGCAAGAGAGAATCAGTCAGATTGGCTCTTCGTGGTCGCCTGCTGAATTGCCGGTGGAGTTGCTGTCTCTTTCTTCTAACCAGGGTCTCAGGCTAAGAGCTACAGTGTCTGAATTTGGTCCTTTGTTGCTCTCTAAAATTTTAGACCTGAATGATTCACAGGAAGGCTTGCTGGCCATGATTTTTAAATATTGCGATGATCAGAAGCTGCCTATTCTTGATTTACAGGATCTCAAAAAAGTGATTCAATACACAAGTAATGAAGGGAGAGATGAGATAGAAAAAAGTTATGGGCACATCTCTGCGGTTTCTTCCGGAACCATACTTAGAAAAGTTATCGAATTAGAACAACAAGGGGCCGATGAGTTCTTCGGAGAACCCTCATTCGATCCTAATGATTTGCTTCGGACTGATCATTCCGGAAAAGGATTTATCAGCATACTTCGTCTCACTGATATGCAGGATCGTCCAAAGCTATTCTCAACTTTTATGCTGTCGTTGCTTGCAGAGATCTATGCCACCTTCCCCGAAATGGGGGATGCAGACAAGCCGAAGCTGGTGATCTTTATTGACGAAGCACATCTTATTTTTAAAGAAGCTTCAAAGCAGTTGCTTGATCAGCTTGAAACAACAATTAAATTGATTCGATCCAAAGGGGTTGGCATTATTTTCTGTACACAGAATCCGCAAGACATACCTGCCGCAGTTCTCAGTCAATTGGGATTAAAGATTCAGCATGCCTTAAGAGCCTTCACGGCCACTGATCGAAAAGTTATAAAAACTGCAGCGCAGAATTTTCCGGAATCAAGTTATTATCAAACCGATGAAATGCTTACCAGCCTTGGGATTGGGGAGGCATTAGTAACGGCTTTAAATGAAAAAGGAATTCCAACGATGCTTGTTGCCACAATGATTTGTCCTCCCTCTTCTCGAATGGATGTTTTAGACGAAAAAGAAATCAGCGATATGGTAAAGCAGTCATCTCTGGTGGCTGAGTACAATCAAACACTTGATCGCGAAAGTGCGTTTGAGATTTTAAACAGGCGAATGCAAAATGATGATGACTCAGAGATAACAGAGAAGAAGCAGCGCAAATCAGAAAAATCAGAGCAGAGCACTTTTGAGAAAATGCTTAAAAGCCCGGTGGTTCGATCAATGGGAGTGTCTGTGGCCGGAATGATTACAAGAAGCTTACTCGGCTCACTCGGTTTAAAGACATCTTCACGAAAATATAAGAGGAAATAAATTAAGAATTTCGATGCTCGACCACCTCAATTTTCAAAATATCATCTGCATAGATATTGAAACAGTTCCTGCGTGGCCAAACTTCGAATCTGTTCCGGAAGATCTGAAGGAGCTGTATTTAAAAAAATCAGAAAGACTTAAAACTCCGGACGAAAGCGTGGACGAACAATACTTTAATCATGCCGGCATCTATGCTGAATTCGGAAAAGTCATCTGCATTTCACTCGGCATCTTTAAAAAAGAAAAAGCAACAGGTGAATTATTTTTCAGGGTGAAATCTATTTATGGTGATGATGAGAAGAGAGTGCTGCTCGAGTTCTGCGAGCTGCTTCACCAATATTACTACCGGCCTCATCATTATCAATTCTGCGGACATAACATTCGGGAATTTGATGTGCCTTACCTGTGCCGCAGAATGCTGATAAATGGCATTCCACTACCAGCCCTTTTAGATATTTCAGGTAAAAAACCATATGAGGTCAATATGCTCGATACAATCCAGCTTTGGCGCTTTGGTGATTACAAACATTTTACATCATTGAAATTACTTGCTGCCATTTTCGGCATTCAATCCCCCAAAGATGACATTGACGGAAAAGATGTTGGCGCTGTATATTGGGTTCAAAAAGATTTATTACGCATTGTTTCATATTGCCAGAAAGATGTAGTAACTGTTGCACAACTAATTATGAAATTCAAAGGTTTACCCTTGCTTGAAAATTCAAACATCTATGTTACAGTTCCTGAAGCTACTAATAATAAATAATTATTCAAACGATCATTGCAGTGATTACTACATATCCGCACAAAAATGTTTAAACCACTATTCTCCTTCTATTCTCTCATCGTCATCTTCAAGCTGCTGATCTCCAACGCCTCAGCAACAACATATCATTTTGCAAACAGCGGCAGCGACCTGAATGCAGGAACAACATCCTCAGCACCGTGGCAAACCATTGACAAACTGAATACAATTGCTATTCTGCCGGGAGATAGTATTCTTTTTCTCTCTGCAAATATTTTCCACGGACAGATTAATGTACTAAACGGGGGAATCGAAAATGACATTATTTATTACGGAACTTATGGAGGAGTGGATCCTGCAATTATTTCAGGGGCGCAACAGGTGCTAAACTGGACTATATATTCAGGAAATATCTATCAGGCTGAATTGACTTCTCAGGCTACACATCTCTTTGCAAATGATAAGCAGATGACAATTGCAAGATATCCAAATTCAGATTATCTGTTCCATCAGGAAGGAATTGGAAATACCGGATTTGTTGACACCTCACTTATACAGCCTGATGGTTATTGGAATGGGGCTATGGTTAGAATGCGAACCTCTAATCGCCGTTGGGAGTTTGTACCAGTTAATCAATTTTCTGGTGATAGTATTTTATTCTCTGGTTTTACAAATAATGCGATACCCTGGGGCTTTGGTTACTATTTTGACAACCTGCTTTCAATTCTTGATACAGCTAATGAATGGTATTATGATACTATAAGCAATAAAATTTTCTTTAATGCCCCTGAGAACGTAGATCCAAATACATTGACTGTTGAAGTTTCAGCACATGATTTTGGCATGCTTCTGCAAAATGGAAGCAGTTATATAAACATAGATAATTTAGTTTTAGAAAAGCAGAAAGGCACAGGAATATACAGCAATGCATCATGCACTTTCATCAGCATACAGAACTGTAATATACGGATGCAGGGAGAAACCGGAATAGGCAGTGACGGTGGTTGCAATAGCTGTGCGTTTGTTGACAACAAATTCAACGACATTAATGGAATTGCACTTTCACTATATAATTCACCATCATGTGAAATATCAAATAACGAATTTAAGCGCATTGGGCTTATTTCTGGATACGGATCAGCATCCGTCAATAACTTAATGGCAATCGAACTCAGCGCATCAGATAGTATGACTATAAATAAAAATACAGTGGATAGTATTGGAGGCTGTGGAATTTTTTTAGGGGTGTCTAATTCGTTAATTTCAGAAAATCTTATAAGCAACTGTCTGTTGAATATAAGTGATTTCGGAAGTATTTTCTTATTTGGATTGGGCGGAAATACATGCCATCTTCAGCATAACTTTATTCTCCATACTATCGGAAGCCTTTCAGCAACATCTTATTCAACTCCATTGATTGCTGTTGGAATTTATGCTGATGTAAATTCTACCGGCAATACATTAGAAGACAACACAATAGCATATGCGACTAATGGAATTTTGTTTTCAGGAGGATCTTCTTTCAATTCACTTGGTCGAAATGTAATTTATGGTTGCACCACCAGTCAATTAGAATTTGTAGAGGGAAGTTCTGAAGGGAGCACATTGAATAATATAGTAGTAGGCAATACATTTTATGCATTACATGAGGATGCTGATATAGTAAAGATCACCACTCCGTTTCAATCAATAAATCTTGCCTTTCTTGACAGTAACTATTACTTTAATCCGTATGACTTTTATGCCTTCCATGTTCAATTAATAGATTCCTATCTATCAACTAACTCGTACTATACACTTTCACAATGGCAGGAAAAATATGGTCAGGATCTCTCATCTAAAGCTACCTTCTTCTTTCGGAACAGATATATTATTGATTCCGTTTTGAGTGATAATTTAGTTCTAAATGGCACCTTTGCTAATAATTATGATGGCTGGTCGAATGCACAACCGGATAATATAATGTTGCTTCTTGATAATTCAACTCCCCTTGATTTTGGTTGTATGAAACTTCTGATAACCGACGATAATGCCGAAGGAGGAGCCGTTTACTATAATTCGATCCCTTTAGATTATTCAGCTTACTATGAAATTGGATTTAGCTGCTACTCAGTTAAAACTGGCAACATAAATTTGGTGCAAATTGACCCGGTAAATTATAGCGTTGAGGATTTTGACCGCTTTTTTCCCTTCTATAATTTCAGGCAGGATTATCAAACAGTATTTCAATACAACCATTCAGCTCCTTCATCTCGCTTTTACTTTAATTTATATTCTGCAGATTCTGTAGTTTGGCTTGACAATATACTTCTGCGCGCGGTTGATGTTTCTTATGAATATCCCACGCATAAATCCAGATTGTTTATAAATACAACAGCCGATGTTGTAACAATTTCTTTAGGAGATTCAATCTTTTTTGATTTAAATGAAAATCAGGTAACTAGTCAAATTACTTTGCCTCCTTATAGTTCTCAAATACTGATTTTCGACAGCAGCATAATATCCGGAACACCATCATATCAGGAAATAACGGCGAGCTCATCTATAATTATTTATCCTACAATTATAAAAAAAGGAGGTATTTTTTATCTGGTTACAAGTGCCGAACTAAATAAGGAGTGTACTGTTGAAATTTATGATCTATATGGAAAAAATATTGAAACAAATAAATTCAAGAATATATTTCCGAGCAGCGGTTTACAATTGCCATCATCAATGATACCTGGAATTTATTTTATAGTTGTAACAATAGGAAACAAGAGTCATACAACAAAAATGGTGGTTACTGATTAGAGTCTCAACTAATTTTGCCATCATCCTTTTTCTTCTTCAGGTATAATTTATAACCTGATTGCTCTAATTCACTTGCTTTGCTATCCACTGTTTTTTTAAGCTTCATCTTGTACGCAATCAGCTTTTCACGAATCGAATCCTGAGATAATGCAAGTATCTGAAGCGCAAGCAACGCGGCATTATGGGCACCATTTATGGCAACAGTTGCTACAGGCACTCCCTGGGGCATTTGCACTATTGAATATAATGAATCAATGCCCCTCATTGACTTTGATTGAATGGGTACGCCAATAACGGGAAGGTGTGTGCAGGCTGCCACCATACCTGGCAGATGTGCAGCTCCGCCCGCTCCGGCAATGATTACTTTAATCCCCTGTCCTGCCGCTCCTTGGGTAAAAGACATCATCCTTTCTGGCGTTCGGTGCGCAGAAACAATGGTGAGGGTATATGTGACCTTGAATTCATCAAGCATCACTGCAGCCTCTTTCATAACCGAAAGATCACTGTCAGATCCCATGATAATAGCTATTGGTGGAGGCAACATGTCTGGGATTGATCAATTCTTAATTAGATATTTAATAAAACATCACCTTTAATTTCTTAATTATTCATGCTGCGAATTGACACCTGATGCTGAACTTCAATTGCCTTCTCCTTCGCATCTGCTAATGTATCTCCAAGAATAGTTATGTGACCAAGCTTTCGCATAGGGCGTGATGTTGCTTTTCCGTAAAGATGAACATAAACACCCGGTAATTTCAAAATCTCATTGTAACCGTGAAGGTAATATGAACCTGAAAACTCTTTTGGTCCAAGCAAGTTAATCATCACTGCAGGTTTTATCAGCTCCGTGCTTCCTAATGGTAAGTCAAGCAGGATGCGCAGCAACTGTTCATATTGAGAAGTGTAGCAGGCTTCTATGGTGTGGTGGCCACTGTTATGGGGACGGGGAGCCATCTCGTTAACATAGATGTTGTCATTGATATCAACGAATAATTCAACGGCAAATATACCTACTCCCTTCATCGCCTCTACTATTTTAACTGATAAATCATTCGCTTTAGTCAACAGCTCACTGTTGATTGAAGCAGGACACAAGAGCATTGTAACCAGGTTTGCTTCAGAATCAAATTCCATTTCTACAGGTGGAAAGCATGTGATGTCGCCATGTTGATTTCTGGCAACAATGATTGATATCTCCTTTTTACATTCTATAAATTCTTCCAGAATTGCGACACCTTCAAAGGGGATGTTGATTGTATTTTGCAAATCATCAACAGTCATAATTTGTACACCCCTTCCGTCGTATCCCTCCCGTCTCGACTTTGCAACAAACTTCTTCCAAATAACTTCTTTCCATTCTTCAGGCCTGCTTACCAATTGAAAGGGAGCGCTTGGTATATTATTATCAAGATAGAAATTTTTCTGTAATGCTTTATCCTGTACAATCTGAAGGATGTGGGGAGAGGGAATCAGCAGCTTGCCTTGTTTTTCAAGCTCAAACAATGGCTTTATATAAATATGCTCAATGTCGTATGTAAGCACATCGGTTATTGCTCCTAATTTAAGAAGTGGTGCGGCCTCGGCAATGCTTCCAACAATATGATCGTAGGCAATCGAAGAAGCTGGGCATTGATCATCTGCATCCACAATAATACAATCAATGTTGTAGCGTAAAGCTTCCTCAATAAACATGCGTGCGAGTTGCCCCCCACCAATTATTCCGATAACAGGTTTGTGTTTCATGCAAGGAATAATGGGTTGTATCAGACTAATCTTAAAATTTGCAAAGAAATTGCAGTTCTACTTTCTGACCATCATAGATGAATTTTCGATCAGCAGAAATAATAGATGCTTATCGTTTTTGTCCCCTTCGTAAGACTTAACTCCTTACCAAACCTTACCTCTTACTGATTCTTCCCTATACATTTGATCACCTGGCTTTACATTAAAAGCCTTATAAAATTCGGGCATGTTTGAAAGCACGCCAATCACCCTGTATTTACCTGGTGAATGCGGGTCAACTACCAGTCGCCTTTTTTGTTCTTCAGGTCTGAAAGTACCAGCCCATACCTTTGCGAAGCTGATAAAAAATCGCTGATCAGCAGTGAGGCCGGCAACGGTTGCTGTGTCATTTGGATTTTCAGCCTTTGCCTTCCGAAAGGCATAATAAGCTATAGTAAGACCCCCCAGATCGGCAATATTTTCTCCCTGTGTAAGCTCGCCGTTAAGATGGAAAGTATCTATTGGGGAATAGGTATTGTACTGCTCCGTTATAAGCTTGGTTCGTTGATTGTAGTTTTTCGCATCCTGCGGCGTCCACCATTCTTTCAGATTTCCTTCAGCATCATATTGCCGCCCCTGGTCATCAAAACCGTGAGTGATCTCATGGCCAATTACGGCACCGATGGCACCATAATTCATGGCATCATCAGCATCAGGATAGAAAAAGGGAGGCTGGAGTATTGCTGCCGGAAATACTATTTCATTATTAACAGGATTATAATAGGCATTCACTGTTTGCGGTGTCATCAGCCATTCAGTTCTGTCAACTTCAGTTCCAAGCTTATTTAGATTGCGTCGGTTTTCAAATTGAAAACAGTTAATTACGTTTAACACGAAGGATTTACGATCAATTTTCACCACAGAATAGTCGCGCCACTTATCAGGATACCCAACTTTTATCATAAGCTGGCTTAGTTTTTTTTGCGCATAGGCTTTTGTGCTATCGGTCATCCAATCCACACCGGCAATACGTTCACTGTATGCTTCCATCAGGTTATGTATAAGCTCAAGCATACGCTGTTTTGATTGAGGAGTGAAGTTCGTTTTCACAAATTCTTGCCCAACTAATTCACCAAGGCAGCTATTTTCCAGTTCCTGAATGCGCTTCCATCTGGGATCCATTTCCTCAATGCCACGAAGGGTTCCACTATAAAACTTAAAATCTTCTGTTGCGAAGTCAGAGCTTAGCACTGATGCAGCTCCATTTATAAGATGAAACCTGTAATATATTTTCCAGCTATCGATTGGTGTAGATTTCAACATGCTGTCAACCAGCGCAAAAAATTTTGGTTGGCTGACTATCAGTGTATCGAAACTTTTTAATTTTAATGATGAAAAATAAAGATCCCAATTAACTGCACTGTATTTTTTTTTGAGATCAGCCTTCGTCATTTTATTATACGTTGCATAAGGGTCTCTTTGCTCAACACGCGTCATAGATGACTTAGCAAGGCCGGTTTCCATCTTCATAATCTCCTGAGCATGGCTTTTTGCCTTTATTGAATCATCCCCTAAAAGAGCGAAGTATCGTATAATATGCTTTATATACTCATCCCGTATTTGTTTCGATTTTTCATCATTTAGAAAATAATAATCACGGTCGGGTAAGCCAAGCCCTGTTTGATACAGGTATAAAACATATTTCTTGCTGTTCATCTGATCCTGATCTACATAACTGGCAAGAAGTGCCGTGGAATTAATCAGGTTAGAATGGGCAGTAAAACGAATAACGTCATCCTTGTTTTTAAAGGCAGCAATAGTGTCTAAGTAGGGCTTTAAGGGTGTAATGCCTGCCTTGTTAATCGCTGCCGAATCCATTCCCGTTAGGTAGAAATCTCCGACCTTTTGAGTGCTGCTTCCATCTTTTTGAGCCTGAGCCGCCGCTGCCGATTCAAGTACTTTTTTCAGCTTATAGCGAACAGAGTCGTCAACTACTTCCAACATGCGCCATGAGCTCTCTGTAGAGGGAATGGGATTCTGTTTGATCCACCTGGCATTCACGAAATCATAAAAATTATTTTTGGGATTAAACGTGGAATCAAAAGTGGTGACATCTATGGGATTCGTTCGTTGGCTCCCATGTTGTGCTTTCAAAGGAGCAGTCCATGAAAGAGTAAGAAGAAGCACAGCAAATAGCAGGAATGATGTTTTCATAAATGTTTTAAATTGAAAAGTAAATCTTGCAAGGTAACGGGTAATTTGGGAAGCGCTAAAATATAAATTAGAAGGAAAGAAGGGTTTATCCAAGCACTCTGTTAACCCTTAGTAGAATGTGAAGTGCTAAGTTAATTTTATCTGCAACGCTCTAAGGTGATTATTTGCCTACAAATTCTATAAGAGCCACAGCATACGCTGTTACTCCCTCTTCACGACCAACAAAACCAAGTCTTTCATTGGTAGTTGCTTTAATGCCGATAGCACTTTCGGTAATATTCATTGCTTGTGCAAGCACCTGTTTCATCAAAGGAATATA
>JACCZZ010000411.1 GCA_013695715.1 Chitinophagales bacterium
CTTCTTTTTATATTAATTGTTATCTCCCACTGTTTATTTGCAAACATCTCTATTTGTTCCTGGAATCTTTTTGATTTCGGTAAAACCAGGAATAATGAGGAAATAGAATATATTGCAAATACCGTCAAAGACTTTGATGTTGTCGCAATCCAGGAAGTAGTTGCAAAAGATCCGGGTGGTGCACAGGCTGTTGCAAGGTTAGCAGATGCATTAAGCAGAAAAGGTGCTAAATGGGATTATGTAATTAGCGATATTACTTCAAGCACATCTTATAAGGCCGAACGTTATGCGTTTATCTGGAAATCCGCCAGGATAATCAAAATTGGAGATGCATGGCTTGAAAAAAAATACAATCACGAGATAGACAGAGAACCCTATTTTGCCACCTTCCAGTCAGATGGTAAATTGTTTACACTGGTAAATTTTCATGCCATCACCAAATCGGAGCAACCAGAAAGAGAAGTAAAATATTTAAAATTTCTTCCTGCAGAATATCCTGCTAAGAATCTGATCTTTTGTGGAGATTTTAATTTGCCACCATCTCATTCCGTCTTTAATCCTCTTAAGAAGATCGGATACAAATCAATTTTTATCGGGGAAAAAACTTCTCTGAAGCAGGAATGCATCTATGATGATTGTCTTGCTTCTGAATTTGATAATATGTTTTATGAGAGTACTAAAGTCACATTAATAAGCTCAGGCATCATTCACTTTTATAAGAGTTTTACATGTATTTCAGAGGCACGGATGATTTCTGATCATGTCCCAATTTATTTTGAGTTTTCACTGAATTAGTATGTAAAATTCTTCTGCGGTGATTTAAGAAATATTATGATTTATTAAGAAAACAAGGGATGTTGTTTCACAACTCAAATTAACCATCAATGTTATCTAACAGCGAAGTCGCTTCAATGCTTAAAACGTTGTCTGAGTTAATGGAGCTGCATGGTGAAGATGATTTCTCTGCTAAATCTTTGTCTGTGGCTGCCTTTCAGATGGGCAAGCTTACAGAGAATGTTACTGAGATGAATAAGTCAGAGCTTGAAAAACAATTTAATAAATCAGTAGTATCCAGAATTAATGAAATTAAAGAAACAGGCACTTTAGAGATGCTTGAAGAGCTGGTTGAATTAACTCCCTCCGGAATTTTTGAGATGATGCGCATTAAGGGTTTAGGTGGAAAAAAATTGGCTATTATCTGGAAGAAAGCTGGTATTGACAATATAGATGCGCTGCTAAAGGCATGCAGAAACAAGGAGCTCTCACAAATCAGTGGCTTCGGTGAAAAGACGCAGCAGAACATTATCAGATCCATAGAAGATTATAAGAGTAATTCAGGAAAATTTCATTTTGCTACTGTCGCTGAGGAAGCCGATAAATTAGTTGATCTGCTAAAGAAAATATTAAAAATTGATAAGATCAGTTTGTGCGGTGAAGTGCGCAGGCAGTGTAACATTGTTGCGAAGATTGAGATACTCTGTACGATTACTAAAAAGAAATTTCTGGCTAATAAATCAGCTTTTAAATTTTTTATTATTGAATCATCAACGGAAAATGAGCTTACAGGACATACCATCAATGAATTACCATTTACCATTCATTTTACTTCGGAGCGTGATTATTATTACGACCTCTTTGTAAAAACAGGTAGCGAAAAGCATGTAAATAAAATTATGGAAACCTTGCCTGCCAAAACCGCACACTACAAATCTGAAAGTGACATTTATGAGAAAGCAGGGTTGTCCTACATTTTCCCTGAGCTGCGGGAAGATCTTGCTGAATGGGAATTTACAACACACCAAAAAACTGAAAGCCTCATCACTGATAAAGACATCAAAGGTGTAGTTCATAATCATACAACCTGGAGTGATGGAGTTGATACTTTGAAAGACTTTGTTGGTGCATGCCAGAAAAAAGGATTTGAATATGTAGTGATTTCCGACCATTCAAAACATGCGCATTACGCCGGTGGATTAACTGAGGAGCAGATCATAAAACAACACGCAGAGATAGACGAAGTTAATAAGAAGCTTTCCCCATTTAAAATTTTAAAAAGCATCGAATCAGACATTTTGATTTCTGGTGATCTTGATTACAGTGATAGTTTTCTAAAGCGCTTTGATCTGGTAATCATATCAGTTCATCAATTGTTGAAGATGGACGAAGAAAAAGCCACCCGCCGCCTGCTGAAAGCCATTGAAAACCCACACACTACAATATTAGGTCACATGACAGGGAGACAATTGTTAATCCGCAGCGGTTATCCTGTTAATGCAAAGAAAATTATTGATGCCTGCGCAGAAAACGATGTAATCATTGAGATTAATGCCAACCCTTATCGGCTCGATATAGATTATACATTGATACCTTATGCATTAAAGAAAGGAGTAATGATTTCCGTAAATCCTGATGCACACAGCATTGGCGAAATAGACAACATCCACTGGGGTGTTGTTTCAGCGCGAAAAGGCGGACTGACTAAAGAGATGACTTGGAATGCAAGGCCATTGGGCGAAATTGAGAAGTGGCTTAATGGTAGAAGGGTGAAGAAAGGTATATAGACTACTTCCAATAAAAATTTTAGTTGCTGTAAAAGCAAGATTAGGAGATTCTAATATAACAACAGTTTTTCCTATCGGGAAAAACAAACCATATTCTCTGTATTTAAAATACCTGATACTAATATTTCCATACTCTTTTGTATTTCCGAAATTTCACTTACTTTTGCCTTCCGTTTTTAGGGCACCTCACTTATTATACCAGAATCCACAATCCTTTGCAGATAACAAAGAAACGCAAACAGGTCAATGCTAAGTTAAAAAGCGCTCAGGCCTATACCTTGCAGGATGCATCGAACCTGATCAAGGAAGTTTCAACACCTAAATTCGATGCCTCTATTGACATTCATATCCGGCTCGGTGTAGATCCGCGAAAGGCAGATCAATCTATACGCGGCGTTGCCAACCTTCCGCATGGAACAGGTAAAACCAAAAGAGTTTTGGTATTATGTAATCCTGATAAGGAAGCTGAGGCAAAAGAGGCTGGCGCTGACTATTACGGCTTGCAGGAATATGTAGAAAAAATTGAAAAAGGCTGGACAGAAGTAGATGTCATCATTGCTACCCCAAGTGTGATGCCGAAGATAGCAAGGCTTGGTAAAATACTCGGGCCCCGTAATCTGATGCCAAATCCAAAATCAGGAACTGTTACGGAAAATGTAGCTGATGCTGTGAAGGAAGTTAAAGGCGGGAAAATCGCTTTCCGTGTAGATAAACAGGGAATCATTCATGCACCCATAGGCCGGGTTTCTTTCGCACAGGAAAAAATACTGGAAAATGCAAGTGAGCTGATTCATACCGTTGTGAAGATGAAACCCTCTTCCGCTAAAGGAACATATCTGAGAAGCGTTTACATGGCCACTACAATGAGCCCAAGCATACAGATCGATACCAAAACATTAATAAGCTAATTATCACTATGGATAAGGCAACCAAAAAAGAAGCTATCGGGGAGCTCAGAGAACGATTTAGCAGGGCAACGAATTTTTATCTCGCTGATTCTTCTCATATGAATGTAGACCAGATAAATAAGCTGCGGCGCCTTTGCCATAAAGAAGGAGTTGAATTCAAAGTAGCTAAGAATACCTTGATTCGGAAAGCTTTGGAGGCTGTAGGTGGAGGATATGAAGGGTTGTTTGATTCACTTAAGGGACCCACGTCAATCCTTTTTTCTGAAACAGGTTCTGTTCCTGCACGAGTAATAAAAGATTTTAGAAAAGCGGGTGAACGGCCAATTCTTAAAGCTGCCTACATTGATACAGCGATATACACCGGAGATACATCTCTCGAAGAGTTGTCAAAGCTTAAAACAAAGCAGGAACTCATTGGAGAGATCATTGGTTTATTGCAGTCCCCGGCAAAAAATGTTATTGGGGCATTGCAATCTGCTGGTAATAAGTTGGGTGGAATTCTTAAAACCCTCGAAGAAAGGCCTGAAAAGTAATTATATCTTTTTATTATCTGAATGTAGTATTTGCCAATACGCTGCAAGCTGAATACTGATATTAACTCATTAAATAATTCATAAATCAAATTAAAATGGCAGACTTAAAAGTATTTGCTGACCAACTGGTTAACCTTACCGTGAAGGAGGTGAACGAACTTGCGAAAATCCTCAAGGATGAATATGGTATAGAGCCCGCTGCGGCTGCTCCAATGATGGCATCTGGCGGAGGTGGAGCTGCTGCTGCAGCAGTTGTAGAAGAGAAAACTGCCTTCGATGTTATCCTTAAGGCCGCTGGCGGTCAGAAGTTAACAGTTGTGAAAGTAGTGAAAGACCTCACCGGCCTCGGCTTGAAAGAAGCAAAAGACCTGGTAGATGGCGCTCCAAAACCTGTAAAGGAAGGTGTTTCCAAAGAGGAAGCTGAGTCAATAAAAACAAAACTCACAGATGCGGGTGCCGAGGTAGAAGTCAAGTAAGCTGTTTTGATTTGTTTGCTCAGGTGTCCTCACAGTAATGGATAGCTGGCTCTCTTTTAACTTAAGCAAGGTTTAAAAAAATCAAATGGCAATAAAGAATAGCGAAAGAATAAATTTTAGCAAAACCCAGCTCAAGCTCGAGTATCCTGATCTTTTAGGAATTCAGCTACAATCTTTCAAAGATTTTTTTCAGTTAGAGACCACTCCTGAAAACAGGCAGAACGAGGGACTTTACCGGGTGTTCACTGAAAATTTTCCAATCAGCGACGCCCGGAACATTTTCGTTTTAGAGTTTCTCGATTATTTTGTAGACCCGCCCCGCTACACCATAGAAGAATGTATTGAGCGTGGGTTAACCCACAGCGTTCCGCTGAAGGCTAAGCTTAGATTAAGCTGTAATGATCCTGAACATATCGATTTTCAAACGATTGTTCAAGATGTATTTTTAGGCAACATACCGTATATGACACCCAAAGGCACCTTCCTGATAAATGGTGCTGAGCGTGTAGTAGTGTCACAGTTGCATCGTTCACCCGGTGTATTTTTTGGCCAATCAGTTCATCCGAATGGCACTCGTATTTATTCAGCCAGAGTAATTCCTTTCAAAGGAGCATGGATGGAATTTGCGACCGACATCAACACGGTAATGTACGCTTATATAGATCGCAAGAAAAAATTTCCCGTCACCACCCTTCTGAGGGCTATAGGATGGGATACTGATAAAGACATATTACAGCTTTTCGAATTGTCCGATGAAATACCCGCAAAACGGGATTCATTACAGAAAGCGATAGGACGTAAGCTAGCGGCTCGTGTATTGAGAAGCTGGAATGAAGATTTTGTGGATGAGGATACAGGTGAGGTTGTTACAATTACTCGTAATGAAGTAGTGTTGGAACGCGATACTGCGCTTTCTGAAGAAAATATTGAGGAAATAATTGAAACTGGTATAGAGACAGTGATTCTGCAGAAAGAATTGGTAGGTGCCGATTATTCCATCATCTTTAATACTCTTCAAAAAGATACCTCTAACTCTGAGCTTGAAGCAGTTCAGTACATTTATCGTCAGTTACGCGGAGCAGATGCTCCTGATGATGAAACTGCCCGTGGTATCATTGAAAAATTGTTTTTCTCTGATAAGAGATATGATCTCGGTGAGGTTGGACGCTATAAAATAAATCAGAAGTTAAGAAAAGATATTGACCTTGAAACAAAGGTATTGACGAAGGAAGATATCGTTGCAATAGTAAAGTATCTTGTTCAACTGGTAAATGACAAGGCTGTTGTTGATGACATTGATCACCTCAGTAACCGCCGGGTAAGAACAGTTGGAGAACAATTATATTCTCAGTTTGGAGTAGGCCTTGCACGTATGGCCCGCACCATCCGGGAGCGGATGAACGTTCGCGACAATGAGGTATTTACTCCTATTGACCTGATTAATGCACGGACGCTGTCTTCAGTAATAAATTCCTTCTTTGGAACCTCTCAGCTTTCCCAGTTCTTAGATCAAACCAACCCGCTTGCAGAAATTACTCATAAGAGGCGTATTTCCGCACTTGGTCCCGGTGGTCTCTCGCGCGAGCGTGCTGGCTTCGAAGTGAGGGACGTACACTATTCGCACTACGGCCGTCTATGTACCATTGAAACTCCTGAAGGTCCAAACATTGGCCTCATCTCTACCCTTTGCGTTCATGCGAAGATTAACAGGATGGGTTTCATAGAAACACCTTACATGAAGGTTACTAATGGCAAGGTAGAGCTGAAAAAGAAGGTAGAATTTCTTTCTGCCGATGAGGAAGACGAAAAGGTTATTGCTCAGGCGAATGTGCCTGTAAACGAAAAAGGTGAGTTCACCATAGATCGAATCAAAAGTCGTCACCAGGGTGATTTCCCTATCGTGGAACCGGATAAGGTAGAATATATGGATGTGGCACCCAATCAAATTGTTGGTGTGTCGGCATCACTGATTCCTTTTCTTGAACACGATGATGCAAATCGTGCATTGATGGGTTCAAACATGCAGCGCCAGTCAGTACCACTTCTTAAGCCTGAATCTCCAATCGTAGGTACCGGCCTTGAAGCCAAGGCTGCTATGGACTCACGGATGTTGCTTAATGCAGAAGGGAATGGTGTGATAGAATATGTGGATGCGGATGAAATAGTGGTAAACTATGAGCGGGATGAAGAGCAGGACATGATCAGTTTTGATACCGGCCGCACAGTTTATAAACTATTAAAATTCAAAAAAACAAATCAAAGCACATGCATTAACCTGAAGCCTATTGTTAAGAAAGGTGAAAAAGTTAAGGCAGGTCAGATTCTGTGTGAAGGTTATGCCACCCAGGATGGCGAAATGGCTCTTGGCCAAAACCTGCAGGTAGCGTTCATGCCATGGAAGGGCTACAACTTTGAGGATGCAATTGTATTGAGTGAAAGGATGTTGCGTGAAGACGTTTTTACCTCCATACATATTGAAGAATATGAATTAGAGGTGCGTGACACAAAGCTTGGAGAAGAGGAGCTGACGCCGGATATTCCAAATGTAAGTGAAGAAGCTACACGCAACCTCGATGACTCCGGCATCATCCGCGTTGGGGCACATGTAAAGGAGGGTGATATTCTCATTGGAAAAATTACTCCGAAAGGAGAAAGCGATCCTACTCCCGAGGAGAAATTGCTCCGCGCAATCTTTGGTGATAAAGCAGGAGATGTGAAAGATGCTTCTTTAAAGGCACCCCCTTCTACTGATGGTGTTGTTATTGATAAGAAGCTTTTCTCGCGTGCTAAGAAGGATAAGAATTCAAAAGCAAAGGAGAAGGTTTCTTTAGAGAAGCTGGATAAGGAACACACCAAAGCCATTGGAATAATAAAAGATACTCTTATTGAAAAGCTGATGAAGCTTTTAAAGGATAAAGCCTCAAAGGGTATCGTAAATGTTTATAAAGAAGTTGTGGTGGCAAAAGGTGTGAAATTTAGTGCGAGAGTGCTGAACGACATCAACTACCAGGAAGTGGATCAGGGAAATTGGACGAATGATGACCATACGAATGAACTGATCAAGATTCTTCTTCACAATTATACCATAAAGCACAATGAAGAAATAGGCCGGTATAAGCGTGAAAAGTTTAACATAAGTATTGGGGATGAGTTGCCCTCCGGTGTGTTGAAGCTTGCTAAAGTTTATCTTGCTAAGAAGCGAAAACTTAAAGTTGGTGATAAGCTTGCAGGGCGTCATGGAAATAAAGGTATTGTTGCGAAGATCGTTAGGGATGAGGATATGCCTTTCCTAAATGACGGAACAGCTGTTGACATAGTTCTTAATCCGCTTGGCGTTCCTTCACGCATGAACCTCGGACAGATCTATGAAACAGTTCTTGGATGGGCGGGGAAAAAGTTAGGGATGAAGTTCGCCACACCAATATTCGATGGTGCTACCATAGAAGAGATTGAGTCTTATATTGAAAGAGCACAACTCCCATCCTTAGGTAAAACCTACCTCTATGACGGTGAAACCGGTGAGCGTTTTCACCAGCCGGCAACAGTGGGGGTAATCTATATGCTGAAGCTCAGCCATATGGTAGACGATAAGATGCATGCAAGATCCATTGGACCTTATTCATTGATTACACAACAGCCGCTTGGTGGTAAAGCACAATTTGGAGGCCAGCGTTTTGGAGAGATGGAGGTGTGGGCACTTGAAGCATATGGTGCATCTAACATTCTTCAGGAATTGCTAACCATAAAGTCTGACGACATCGTAGGGCGGGCTAAAGCATACGAGGCTATTGTGAAAGGTGAAAACCTTCCCAAGCCAAACGTACCGGAATCGTTCAACGTGCTTGTTCACGAACTGAGAGGATTAGCGCTAGATCTGAAGTTTGATTAGATAAACCTAGAAATGTAGATGTGCAAAAACCACTTTGGGAAACCAGAGTGGCTTTTGCCTTTTAAGCCAGTAGGCGGATAGCGCATTATCAATTGACACACCCCTTCTACTGCCTGATAAAATAACCATCTGAGCCGAACGGCTTTCCTGGTAATTTCACCCTGCTTTGAGTTTATCGAGGAGGCCCTTGAGCGAAGGATTTACTATCTTGTCTATCGGTAAGCTCGTCAATTCATTGAGTGAGGAATTCTTATCCTGTCAATCACAATATTAGAAGAAAAACTATCCTTATAAGCATTGTTTCACCATCATTTGCCCACGCTTAATGGTTCCCTTCGACCCCAACTCAGGGCAGGCTTTAAACTCTCCATGACAGCGCTTTTTTAGACTTTTTCTTTGTAAAAAGTTGGGTGAGATAGGTTTCACTAAACTTCAATCAAACTAATATTCAGCAAGGGCTTCAAAAGTTTTACCATTTTTCAGTCTTACACCTTTGTTTAAAATGAAAAAAAGTGCTTCTTAATTTAGTTCACACAATCAGCTGACCCAGTTCCCGCTTAAAAACCTCAGAGATGGCAGCATCACCGGTCCATAGATCTTTCTGAAGAAGATAGCTTTTCAGTTTTAAATAGCTGGTGATGGCAAAACCGGTATTTCCCCATTG
>JACCZZ010000024.1 GCA_013695715.1 Chitinophagales bacterium
ATTTCCATATCCATCCGCATCAACATCCGCATAATATGTTCCTTGGACCTCATCTGTAAATCCATTGCAGTTGTCGTCAATTCCATTGCATATCTCAGGAGAAGAGCTATTTATTGTTGCATCGTTATCATTACAATCTGTATTGTCCGCTACATAACCTGTGGAGGCAATACACGAATAGATATAATTGTTCGCGTCACCAAAGAGGTCACCGTCGGCATCTGCAAAATATTGGATTTGTACCCCCTCATCAATCTGAGCGTTACAATTATCATCTATGCTGTTACAAGTTTCAGCTGCACCAGGATTTATCGTTGGATCTGAGTCATTACAATCTCCCTGGTTAACAGCATAACCATCTCCATCAACATCTGCTCCATCACATATCAGGTCTTCATCCGTTTGTCCATCACAATCATCATCTATCTGGTTGCATATTTCTGTTGCACCAGCATAGATAGCCAAATCCGCATCATTACAATCTAAATTGTTGTCTACGAAATCAGTTGGAGCTGTGCAGGATTGAACTGTGACGGATGTATTAGGATCTCCATAGCCATCGCCGTCTCCATCAGCGTAGTAGATGCTTTCGACTTCATCAGTGAAACCATTGCAATTGTCATCAATGCCATTACATATCTCGATAGAAGAGATATTTATTGTTGCATCATTATCATTACAATCTGTACTGTCAGTTACATAACCTGAAAATTCGATACACGAAAAGAAATAGGTATTGACATCCCCATACTGGTCACCATCAGCATCTGCAAAATATTTTGTTTTAACACCTTCATCAACCTGGGCATTACAATTATCGTCAATGCTGTTGCATACTTCTGCCGCCCCGGGATTGATTGTTGGATCCATATCATTACAATCTCCATCCGTAATAGTGTAGCCATCGGCATCTTCATCATCTCCAGTGCACGCCAGGTCTTCATCAGTTTGTCCATCACAATCATCATCTATACTATTGCACATTTCACCTGCCTGAGGATTTATTGCAGCATCACTGTCGTTACAATCCGTATTTGTTAACACAAAACCTGAGGGAGCAGAACATGATGTAAGAGGCAAATCAGGATTTCCATAGCCATCAAGATCAGCATCAAAGAAATATAATGCCGAGGTGCATAAACTGATCAACCAGCAATCATATCCTCCGTAGTTGTTTGTTACATCACCATTATTTGATAATGTATATCCTGACACTAAGTACTCACCTGTTGGTGTTTGCTTAATATTTCGGGCTACATCATCATCTGATCCTCCAAGGCTTCTTTGCCAAATAAGATCACCACCTGAGTTGATTTCAAGCACCCAGTAATCACTAAGGCCTTTGTTACTTGTTAATGTTCCATTGCTGGAGTTAGAATTGCCTGCCAGTATGTAATTGCCAGAATTTGTAGCAGCTATTGTATAACAATAGTCATCTTCTGTACCACCATATGATTTTTGCCACTCTAAGTTTCCGGAAACATCAACCTTAATTACCCAGACATCAGATTTCCCATGATTTTCTGTTACGTCGAAATTATCAGAGAAGGAATAGCCTGCAATAATATAACCACCGTCTGGTGCCGCTATAATATCTCTGGCGCCATCCTCTTTTGTACCTCCGTAAGTTTTCTCATATATAAGTTCCCCTATAGTGCTCAGCTTTACAATCCAGAAATCATAACTGCCATGATTCATTGTTATATCACCATCGGTAGAATTCGTATAGCCGGCGATAAGATAATTTCCATCTGAGGTTTGAATCATGTTGCTTATTTCCTCAAAGCCCGACCCTCCAAGAGTTTTCTGCCATTCATAATTTCCATTATTATCCAGCTTTATTACCCAAAAATCCTCCATTCCATGATTGCCCGAAACATCACCATCTGAAGACAAGGTATAGCCCCCAATAAGATACCCATTATCGGAAGTTACAATGGCACAATAACCATTATCATCAAAAGAGCCACCCAGTTCCTTGTCCCATAGAACATCCCCGCTTGAATTCAGCTTAATAACCAAAAGATCATATGCTCCATGATTGTCTGAAAGCTCTCCATCTGTAGATTTTTCATACCCGGTAATAAGGTATCCACCATCATTGGTCAGTGTTACAGAGCGTCCCCAGTCCTTAAGATTACCACCTAATGATTTCTGCCATTCAATAATACCTTCCGATGTAAGCTTTACAACCCAGACATCATCACCACCCTGATTAACTGTTACATCGTGATCCTCTGAACTTGTATAACCAGTAAAAATGCATCCTCCATCAGGTGTCAATTCCAGATCCCGTGCCTGGTCATCCATCGATCCGCCATATACTTGTTGCCACTGAATAGACGGGGCAGGTTGCTGTGCAAGCAGGCAAATTGGGACAAGAATGAGAGGAAGAAAAGATGCGTATAACAATGATTTCATACTTATTAATTGAAGGTTAGTAATGTTTTGTAGCTACCAAACACAGGGTGAAGATAGATAAATTTATAAAATATAGTATTGTTTGGTTTTTTATCTTGATTTCTAGGAAGTAAGTATAGGCCTGAATGCAGACAGTAATACTTTCAAAAAAATGGATTTAATTCGGAAAAAATGTATTGAACTTCTATCTTTGATTGTAGAAGAACCATGAGGCCTAACGTTCGCAAGATAACAATAAAAAGATTGCAGGCTTCTTTTTAAGATCAGGGATATTTTTCTTCCATTCTCCTATTGAATACATTCTGATATTTTCCGTAGGAAGGGTGATGTTGGAAGCTATACACAACTTTGTGGCTGATCTGCAAACCGACAGCATATCTTTTACCAGTCCATCATTGCGGTAAGGCGTTTCCATAAAGATTTGAGTCTGATTTTTAAGGAAAGATTCTTCTTCCAGTTGTTTCAACTTTAACTTCCGGGTGGCTGATTCAATAGGCAGATATCCATGAAAAACGAATTGCTGTCCATTCAATCCACTCGCCATAAGAGCAAGAAAAATAGATGAAGGCCCTACCACAGGAATGACATCAATCCCAAGCCTATGCGCCCATTTTACCACAGAGGCTCCTGGATCGGCGATACCAGGGCAGCCTGCTTCTGAAATCACCCCCGCGCATCTGCCTGATTTCAAATAGGCTAATAACTCTGCACTCTCCTCAAAATCTTCATCCCGCTCCAGCTTATTTAGGATAACTTCTTCAAAACTCTTGGTGTAACCAAGACTTCTCAAAAATCTGCGTGCGGCGCGTTCATTCTCCACAATAAAATATTCTATTGTCATCAGCCCCTCTCTTGATCTTTCCGGAATGCTGTTATTACCTTCGGCTCCCAATGCTGAAGGAATCAGAAATATTTTCCCAGTAATCTTATCTGTCAATTTGGTTGTTTTATGGATGAATGATTTGTTAAAGTAGTAAGTACTTCTGAATAAAAATTTACACCAATTAAGATTGAAACTTCCAAAATCCTTTTACCTGCGTGAAGATGTGTTGCAGATCAGTCGTGAGCTGCTCGGAAAGTTTTTAATAAGCAAGATTGATGGAAAATTAACAAGTGGCATAATTACAGAAACTGAAGCTTATGCAGGCCATGTTGATAGGGCTTCGCATGCTTATAGAGGAAGGAGAACACAGCGCACAGAGGTCATGTATTCAAAGGGAGGAACTGCATATGTCTATCTCTGCTATGGCATCCACCACTTGTTTAATGTTGTAACCAATGCGCGGGATATTCCTCATGCAGTTTTAATAAGAGCAATGGAACCAGTGGACGGAATTGATGTGATGATGGCAAGAAGAAATAAAATAAAATTTGATTACTCACTCACAACCGGGCCAGGGGCTGTATCACAGGCCTTGGCCATCCACGTACTTGATACTGGCCTAAGCCTGACGGGCAATAAAATATGGATTGAAGATCGGGGTGTAAAAATTCTACCAACCGACATCGTCTCTACAAGAAGAGTTGGAGTAGATTATGCAATGGAAGATGCATTGTTGCTATACCGCTTTCTTATTAAATCGAGTCCATGGGTTTCTAAACATCCAAAAACATTCACATCAACCCAAAACAAAGAATCTTAAAAAATACCCTTGAAGAGAATGTTGCTTTTAAAACGATGGACAATAAACTTTCTTATAGTGTTTTGGTTGTTGCACATTGCCGGTATAAACCAGGGCCAGTTCAAAACCGCCCTTGCCCCCTGTTGCAGGATTAAGATCACTTGACGTATTAACATCATAACTCAAACCTGCCTGAATTCCTTTCATCATTACGCCTATGGTTGGAATAATATCATAACGTACACGTGAGAATACTCCTACATAAAATAAGGTCGGTGCCATTCTTGGGTTTGGGCTTAGATTATACCCGAAATTTGAACCAATAACCATTTCATTATCATTATTCTGCAACTGATATTGTACAAAGGGAAATATGTAAAATTTACTTTTAACTCCAAAGGTAGCGCTGCCATGCACCACGTACCTCATGTTCAGCACATTAGCGCTGCCGCTATCGTTGCTCACAAAAAAAGATTCCTTGGGTGTAGTAAGGTGAAAGGCTGAAGCTCCTAACTGAACCCTCGATGAATTGCTGATAAGCCCATCGAAAGAGAGGCCGGCTGAGACATCAGAATAAGCAATTTGATAGAAATCAAAATGTTCAGATGTGAGCCCATTAAAGCCAAGTCCGTCGAATTCATCATAGAAATCAAGTTTCGTAAAATCTATTTTTTTCTGAACCATGCCACCTTGCAGGCCGAGCGCAATGTGATAATTGCCCTCTTTGTCGAGCGCCTGGTGGTATGACGCCGACAGCATTGCTGTAAGATTAGAAAGGCCACCATCGCCTGACTTATCATTCAACAATAAAAGACCTACTCCGAGATAATTATAAGTGTATCCGCCACTGAAAAGCTTTATATCTCCATATATTGATGGTGTAGAGTAAACATATGGTGCACTGATGCTTCCCCATTGACTTTTATAGATACCTCCAATGCGGTACTGACCGTCCATAGAACCTGTTAATGCAGGATTCAATGTAAACGGTGAATAGTAAAACTGTGAAAAATGGACATCCTGCGCGGCACATGTAAGGCTTAGCAGGAAAAAAATGGTTGCTGGTAAAAGGTTTTTCATCTATAAAGATTTAAGATGCAGTGTAACAGATGGGCTAAAAATAGAATTCTAAAATTAGCATTTTTTTTTAATAATTAAAAGAAAGAGCAATTGACCGTTAATGCTGTATCTTATTACCATAAGAAAGATCTCCCGCATCACCCAAGCCTGGAACAATGTAAGCGTTTGCATTCAACTCCATATCGATAGCGCATGTCCAAATCGTAACATCCGGTATGTTTTCCAACACCCAATCAATTCCTTGCTGCGCAGCAATCACACATGCAAGGTGTGTTTGTGAGGGTTTTCCCGATAGGAATATCTGCTCTAATGTCTTTACCATAGACTGGCCTGTTGCAAGCATAGGATCAGCGAGAATGAAGATACGATCTTGCAAAGAAGGACAGGATAGATACTCAAGAGCAATTTCGAAAGAACCATCTGCAGCATGTTTCCTGTATGCAGAGATGAAGGCATTATCTGCCTGATCAAAAAAATCAAGCATGCCGTTGTGCAATACAATACCGGCGCGAAGAATAGCTCCCAAAACAGGTTGCTCCTTTAAAACAAAAATCGATGCAATGCCCAGCGGTGTGGTGATCTTTTTCTCCGTATAGATTAGTGTTTTACTAATCTCATAGGCGAGAACCTGACCACAGCGTTCAATGTTTTTTCTGAATCGAAACCGGTCCTTCTGCATGGAAGCATTACGAATTTCAGAGACATATTCATTTACCAGCGAATTGTTCTTGCTTAAATCAATTACAGACATTTTTACAGCAAAGGTTCGAGTGAAGATAAAAGTTAAGACGTAATATCAAGAGCTGGCAAATTCAACCAGTTCCT
>JACCZZ010000054.1 GCA_013695715.1 Chitinophagales bacterium
TTCCTTTATTTAGTTTTATTCGTGTTTCTATATTTTTTAATCCTGAACCATCAGATAAACTTGTAGGATCAAATCCTTTTCCCTTATCGGAAACCTCAATTTTTAAGTGTTGCTCATTTTTACTAAAAATTATTAGTACCTCATTGGTTCCTGCATGCTTCACAGCGTTGTTCACTATTTCCTGAATAATCCGATATATGTTTATTTCAGATTGAGGAGAAAATCTTTCTGATAATTCATCTAAATGCAAATCTATTTTTACTGACGTAAAGGTTTCAAAATGTTGTTGCATATCATACATAGCTCCAGCAAGTCCTTTCTGATCAATATTACGTGGCACAAGATCTCTAACAATCTGTCTTATTTGTCCGATAGCATCGTCTAACAGATCCTCAGTATCCATAAGAACTGTCGTTACTTCTGCAGGAACCGTGTTTTTTACTGCGCCAACGTGCAACTTTACTGCTGACAGCAAGGGCCCGAGCTCATCATGCATATCCATGGCAATTCTCCCGCGTTCATTCTCCTGAGTTTCAACAATCGCCTTTAGTAATTCTGCCTGGCGTCGTGTATTAGTTCTGTAATAGGTAAGTATGATAATAAATAAAAAGCTAAGGAGAAGCGCCGTAAATATAAGAACTATTATGAAAATTCTTATTATTTCATTTTCAGATATTTGAATGGCCTGGCTGGGCACAGAAAAGCAATTGAATAGAGCAAGTTAGAAAAAATATTCATAATAGAATGTAGAAGCCATACGGGTTCAAATAGTGAAGCTTTATATTTATTATTTACTATAACCTGATAAATAGCATATACCAGAACGCTAAAGGAAAAATATACCATTGCTCCTGATGCCAGCCAAAATTTAGGGTTCTTAAATAAAGGAATAGCAATGTTCTTAGACAGCTTGATAAGAACGAATCCTGCCAGTAAAACTATTACCAGGCATTCTATGGCATGAGCAAAGGAATTAGACGCATAAAAGTTATTTATGATAAAAGTGGAATAACACCAATACGGTAAAAAAAAGAGAACAAGACCAAAATACCAGGTATTTAAATTTTTTTCACCAAGCCATTTTATAAAGAACCAGGTAAAGAACATGAATTCCAGCAGCTGATTGATATTCATCCACCATAATGTGTTTGTTGAATATCTTGATAATATAAAACTGAAGGATTCATGGAGCACTACATAATAAAAAAAGAATAAAAAAGGTGTGGTTACTATGTTTAGTTTGTTAAAGAATGTTACCCCCGTAAATAAAGGCAGCAACGCTGAAAGCAATGAAGCATAAAGAAAATAAGAACTAATGCTTGTAAGATTCATTGAATAGCTTAAATAATCAATCAAGGGTGGAATAAAAAGAAAATGCTACATACAAAGGATAAAGATACGAAGGGAAGTAGGCGGCAATTAATTTCTCCCTTTAACATGAATAATTTTCATAGAATGGCAACAAATCAGATATGATTCAATTCATTCGGCGCACCACAGTAAGGTGGGCAAGTAATAGCGTTATCCTTCAGTTTTCCCTGGCTTCCTTCTGAGGGTAACATGTCATTTCCTTCTGAATTCACCCCACATAATATTATATGAATTGCATTTGTATTTGTGGTATTATCAAGAGCGAAATAATAACGAAGAGCCACACATCCAGGTTGTTGAAGAATTTCAATGATATCTTCCTTGGGAAATTTTCCACCTTTTAAAGCATTGGAATATGAAGTTTGGAAGTTCAAGGTTTTAAAGGCTGCATTAGGAAGTAAAATATCATAATTAGAGGCCATATAATAGATTTAGGTTGAATACTATGTAATTGCATGCTATTAATGCTCCAAAGTACACTTAGTCACCAATAGAAGTAATAAGTATTAATACCTGATTTTAAAAACAGGTCTTTATACGCTTGTATAGCCCGTAGAACGCAACGTACATTTGCAGTGCCACATATGGTACTTAAAGTTTCCAATTAACCCAGCTTATTATATATAGGGGACTTTGCCGCCGGTTATCTCTAAAAAAGATTGATCGGCGGATTTATATTTTAAAGCAGATAGATACAGGAATTCATCATTCTTTTCAAGTTTAACCCTGTGAAGAGCGTATTTCTATTAAATAAATTCTTCTACTGATATCTGCAATTTTTCAAAAGCACATTTTGCAGCCATCTTTTCTGCGTTTTTTTTACTTGTATCTTCACCCAACCCACATTCTTCACCATCAATAAGAGCTGCAATTTTATATAAAGAACGATAACCCTGGCGAATATGCTGTTTAACAGCAAACGTCAGGCACCTGCCTGTTTTCTGTGTCCATTCCAACAACTTACTTTTATAATTGAATTCACTGATCTGTATTTCCGCGATGTCGAGAAATGGCTTTACTATTTTTTTTATGATGAACCGCTCAGCTTTGCGAAATCCTTTGTCAACATACACAGCGCCTACAAGGGCTTCAAGGGCATTTCCGACAAGTGATTTTTTATTTAGAAGAGGGTCAGATGTGCTATACAATAAGAACTGATCAATTCCCATTTTATGAGCAATGGAGGTTAGCTGGCTGCGGTTTACCATTTTTGAACGAATGTCTGTTAGGTAGCCCTCATTCTTATATGGAAATTTCTTAAAGAGGTAATTTGCTATTACAGCGCTTAGTACAGCATCCCCCAAAAACTCAAGACGTTCGTTGCTATCGTAGGCCTCTTCAGCTTTAGAACTGTGGCGAAAAGCAAGATGATACAACCGCACATTGCCTGGTAAGACTCCCGTAAGGGTTTTCAGCTGTGAAATAAAGCTGGCGTGGCTGGAAAATAGTTGACGAATCAAACGGCGATCTTTCTATTATAGCTTTATGTAATGTTTTACCAGTTGCGCGTAAAAATAGAAGAACTATTCTAAGCCTCCAATTTTCTCATGATTATTGTTGCGTTATGCCCGCCAAAGCCAAAGGTGTTACTTACGGCTACGTTTACCTCCCGCGATTTAAAAGTATTAAATGTCAGATCTAACTCAGGGTCAATATCAGGGTCGTCGGTGAAGTGATTGATTGTTGGAGGAATAAAGCTCTTTTGAATGGCTGCTATGCACGCAATAGCTTCAGCAGCACCTGCTGCACCGAGCATGTGCCCTGTCATAGATTTTGTTGAGCTGATGCTTAGCTTATAAGCATGATCGCCAAAAACACTTTTAATTGCCTTCAATTCGGCAAGATCGCCAAGAGGAGTGGATGTGCCATGTGTATTTATATAATCCACTTCTTCGGGTTGAATGTTGGCGTCCTTTAATGCTTCACGGATTACCTGCATTACCCCAATTCCCTCCGGATGGGGGGCTGAAATATGATATGCATCACCAGACATTCCGCCACCAATTACTTCACAATATATTTTGGCTCCGCGCGCTTTTGCAAACTCATATTCTTCTAAAATAAGAGCACCTGCCCCTTCGCCTATAACAAATCCATCACGATCTTTATCATAGGGGCGCGATGCGGTTTCGGGTGAATCATTGCGTTCACTCAAGGCTTTCATTGAAGAGAAGCCACCCACGGCAGGAATACAAAGTGGAAACTCCGAGCCGCCGGTGAGCATAACCTCAGCTTTCCCCAAGCGTAAATATGTAAGAGCGTCAATTATTGAATTCGTAGATGATGCACAGGCATTAACAACTGACATATTTGGACCCATAAATCCATACTTAATAGATAAATGACCTGCAGCCAAATCAGGTATTATCAGTGGGATTAGAAAGGGGCTAAAGCGTGGTGTTCCATCTCCCTTACAATACTCAATCATAGCTTTTGCATATGAGTCAATACCACCAACCCCAGTTGCCCAAACGACTCCAATTCTGGATTTATCTGCCTTTTCGAGATCAAGACCGCTGTCTTTAACAGCTTCTTCACTGGCAATCAATGCATATTGAGAATAGGGATCGAGCTTGCGCACTTCTTTTTTTTCAATAAATTGAAATACATCAAAATTTTTAAGCTGGCAAGCAATTTTGGTTTTAAACTTTGAAGTATCAAAATAGGTAAGAGGTACTCCACCACTTACTCCTTTTTGAAGATTACTCCAGAAGTCCGGTACAGTATTCCCCAATGGAGTTAAGGCACCAAGCCCGGTGACAACTACCCTTTTTAATTCCATGAAATGCGTAAATTATGACTTAGCGTACTGTTCAATGTAAGCGATGGCCTGGCCTACCGAGGTTATGGTTTCGGCTTGCTCGTCAGGGATAGATATGTTGAATTCCTTCTCGAATTCCATGATCAGCTCAACTGTGTCGAGAGAATCCGCACCAAGATCATTGGTAAAGGTTGCTTCTGGAGTAACCTCACTCTCATCAACGCCTAATTTGTCAATGATGATCTTTTTAACTCTTGCTGCGATGTCTGACATAGATAATTGTTGGTTTACGTTATGTAAAATTTTTGGCAAAGTAAGGGATTCCATATTTTATAAGCAATCTTTTAGGATTTTATTTTCCTTTCATCATTGAGGCAGGATGAATTACGGATTTTTAAATTTGTTTACCTGAGGTCAATATATTAGGTTTGAAAGTTCCGGCATTTACACGTCAGTCATTTGTCTAAGAAAACTTTAGGGTTACCCGATTCTCAGTTTAATGGTATGCTGCTCGGTCTTGCAACCCAGGTGAAAGAGTATCAACTATGCTGGCATCTGAATAAAACGCTTAACTTCAAACTAGAGCGCGGTGATGATGTTGAAATAGTTAATAAAAAGAAATGTAAAACATCAGTATTTAGTTTCTTCCGTTATGAAGACGATCTTGATAAGAAAACAACTTATCTAGTTTCAAATAAGCACTTTGGTGAATTTTTGATTCCTGAAGTAAAACAGGCTGATTATCTGCTGTTAATAATCAGTGAATTAACATTATTTAAGGAGGAGAACATCGTGCAGCAATTAAAGGATATTCCTATCCTTCAATTGGTGATTATTTTGGAATACTCTAAGTTGAAATCGCGTCACAATCTCATCTTTGAATGATTTTCTTAAATAAAATACGAAATTTTAACACACTTCAAAAAAAAATAAACACCATGTGGAAAGAAGAAAACAATAAACTACAACGTAGCTTCGAATTTCAAGATTTCAGTGAAGCGTTCGCTTTTATGACCAGGGTAGCGCTTCTTGCTGAGAAAATGAACCATCATCCACATTGGACAAATGAATATAATAAGGTGGAATTCTCCTTATCAACCCATGATGCCGGTAATATTGTAACTGAAAAGGATCATAAGCTTGCAGATGCTATCGAAAAGATTTATAAATAAGAAAGGAATAATTCTTTTCATTAACTTTGGTTTCTGACCCCGGGAACTTTCCAAAACGTCAATAATTCGTGTTAATCAAATACCTGAGATCTCATTTTCCAGTATTCTTTTTTCTATTTCTCTTTAATACGACTTGTCTGTATGCTCAACAAGATTGCATAACAGCAATACCCATTTGTCAGGATGTTTATTTTGAGCTAAACTCCTATGACAGTGTAGGTGATATTAACGAGTTAATCGGTGGCTTCAATACAAGCTGTATAAATGGAGGAGAGGACAACTCTGTCTGGTACATATTCACTGTAGCATCTGCTGGTTCCTTTGAATTCCAAATCACTCCCAATGTTATGAATGATGATTATGATTGGACGATCTTTGACCTTACAAATTCAGATTGCAGCAGCATCATAAACGGTACAGCGCCTGAAGTTAGGTGCAATTATTCTGCAATTCCAGGTTCTACCGGGCTTTCAAATCCATATACGCAGACTTCTGTGCCGCAAGGTGGCCCTAATCAATGTGCGCCCATGAATGTGCTTGTTGGAGAAACTTATGTGTTGATGGTAAATAACTTTGCCGGATCTGAGGACGGATACACTTTAACTTTGAGTGGAACAGCGGTTATTTTCGATACTATTCCACCTAAAGCTGTAGGAATAGACCCTTTTCCATGCTACCCTCCAGATACCTTGCATGTTACTTTTTCAGAGCCGGTTACCTGCATTTCCATTGCCCCTGATGGAAGCGATTTTAAAATTTATGGACCTTCGAGCCCTACCATTATTGCCGCTAATTCTGTCAATTGTGTTTCAGGGCTTTTTACTACTGATATTTACCTGGTTCTCGCGGCCCCAATTACAGTGAACGGAGATTACACGCTTCGCTTTCAGCTTGGATCCAATGGGAATATTGTGTTAGATAATTGTGGAAACGAAATGTCATTTCTTGATTCTCTTCCATTTACTGTTGCCATAGCAGATGCACAGTTCGATTACCTGCTCGGCAAAACCTGTTTCGGTGATTCCGTGGTTTTCTTTAACACTTCTATAGGTGACACCATAAATAGCATCACATGGGACTTTGGGGACGGAACTGGTTCCACTGATTTCAATCCAACACATAATTATGCGGCTACAGGTTCTTACACTGTAACGCTATCTATCGCCGATACTGGAGGATGCTTTGATGAAACTTCAGTGCAGATCAATGCTTATGTAGAGCCACCTGTCGCGTCTTTCAGTGTTTCATCACCTCCCTATTGTGTTAACGTTCCTGTATCATTTACTAATTCTTCTACCGGACAAGGGTTAAGTTCTGAATGGCAATTTGGAACGGCGGGAACCACAAATGAACAAGATCCTGATTTTAGCTTTTTGAATGAAGGATTGTTTACTGTATTGTTGATTGCTACAGACAGTATTGGGTGTGCAGATACTGCTTTGGCCGATGTACCGATAAATGCTG
>JACCZZ010000067.1 GCA_013695715.1 Chitinophagales bacterium
ACTGCAGATCCTTGCAATGTTGGTAATCCAAATGATATAGTATATGCGGAAATTGCTGCTGCTGAGCTAGTAGGTGTTCCTTCAATAGTAAATAATGATGGAACTTTAACCTTATTCCCTAATCCAACTAACGGAATCGCTACAATTCATTTTGGAAATGAAGTTAAGGATGATGTAAGAATGACAATAAGTAATATTCTTGGGCAAGTGATAAAGAATATGGGAAAAGTACAAATCCAGGATCAGAATGTACAAATAGATGCTTCTGATCTTGCTGATGGATTATATTATTTGAATGTAACAACAGAGAAGGAAGTTCGGACTATTTCTTTCAACATTGTGAAATAGTTAGAACTATCCACACTTCGAAATTAAAAGAGGCTGACTTAAAAGCGCAGCCTCTTTTAATTAGCTGACGTCGTTTTCCCATTATGCTGATTTATTACAGCATCTTTATTATAGCTCATTTAATTAAAAGCCTTCAACAAGTTAAGGGTGACGTACTACGTACGACGACATGCTAAATTCATTTCAGCATCTTTCCTGGGGGTGGACAGTTTCCTATAGGCTAACGGTAGTCTGTCATGCTGAATTTATTTCAGCATCTTTTTTGTAGTCAATTAACTAAGACCCTTAAACAAGTTCAGGGTGCCATGTCTGCAATAGGGTAACGGTAATCCGTCATGCTGAATTGATTCAGAACCTTTCTTGTGATCGATTTAACTAAGACCTTTTCTTCAATTCCCCTGAGTTGAGGGCACTGAAAAAGACCCATCTGCCTTTTCCTTCGCAAGCATCTTTGCCGTATGTGAGCTCATCTCTATACTTGCATTCAATTCAAAGCCAATCAGCAGACTTAGAGAGTTATAGTAAATCCAAAGAAGAAGCACTATTAAGGTTCCGATAGAGCCATAAAGCTTGTTATACTGCCCAAATTGGTCAATGATCCAGGAGAAAAGAATAGATATAAATATCATTAAGGCAGAAGCAAGTGTGGAACCTGCAGAGAAATAGCGCCACCTTACATTTGTCGCAGGACCGAAATAGTAAATAAGCGATACAGAGAAATAAAATATAAATAAGATAGAGAGCCATCTTATGGTGGTAAACCAAAAGTAGGTGGTAGAATCCTGGGCATGAATACCTTTCATAATCCAATTTATGATTGCTTCACCACCAATAAACAGAGTCACAGACGCTACCACTAGTAAAAATAAGAGTGCTGTTATCTTAAACGCCACAAGTTGACGATTAATGAAATTTCGTTTACGAAAAGTCGGTAGCGCCTTATCAAATGAATCCATCAGGCTTATAACTCCTCGGCTTGAATAGTAAACCGCAAGCAAAAGACTCAATGAGAGCAGCCCACCCTGCTGCCTGGTTAATATATCATTTACTGTATCATTTACCAGCAAATAGACACTTTCAGGTAATATATTGCTTAAATTGACAAGCAATGTATATTGAAATGTTGAGATCGGAATATAAGGAATTAGCGTAAAGATTACAAGTATGGTAGGGAATAATGACATGAAAAAATTAAAGGAAATTGATGATGCCCGTATTAATATTGAATCCCGCTCCATCTCCTTAAATAAAAAAGATAAAACCTCATATACCGAGATCTTTTGGTGGCCCGGAAATCCTTTTATTTTGGAAAGTTCAAGTAATGAATTCCAGCCACTGATTTGTTTAATATTCTTTAACAGTTGCTTCACCTTTATTTAAAGTAAGGTTTTAATAGATCATGTATAAACTCGGGACAAATCACGGGTTTTCTTGATTCCTTATTAAGATACACCAACATGGTTTCGGCTTCATTTACCAGTTCGCCCTTTTCATTGTACATCTCATAATAAAAATGATGGCGCACACCAGGCATCTTTTTTATCATTGTTTTTATTTGTACAATATCATCATAATAAACAGGCTTTATGAAGTGAATTTTAAGGTCTACTACAGGCAGTAGAAAACCAAGCTCCTCCATTTTTTTATACGATATACCCAGACTACGCATTGTTTCAACCCGCGCCTGCTCATAATAGAATGAGTAATAACCATAGTACAGATAACCCATCATATCTACCTCACCATAACGAACTCGAATGTCAATATCGTGTGAGTACAT
>JACCZZ010000111.1 GCA_013695715.1 Chitinophagales bacterium
GCGTAGCATAGCAATATTTAATTCGCGCAGATAAGGTCACTTAGTTCTCTACAACCATATTAGAATATCGCCAAATTGCCTGCTATAAATTGGCAAAGCATCATACTATCTGGAGATCAATTTGCTAATCTGTTTTACCATCTTAATTAGAAAAAATGCTATCGAGAAGGAATGTTCGGATTAAGGTGAAGCAAACTGTGTATGCCCATGAACATGATCAGGAAAAAACATTAGAGCGTCTGGAGAAAACGATGCTCGAAAATATTAACAGCTTTTACCGGGCTTTCTTATACAATCTATATATTATTTGTAAAACTGTTGAATATGTAATAACCGATGTACAAATCAGATCTGAAAAATTCATTCAAGCTGAAAAGGAGAACTTTTCCGTTCAGCTCTTCTATAATCCCATCATTCAACATTTGGTAGAAAAGGAAAACTTATATAGAGAAATGAGGCGTGAAAAGCTGGATAACCGTGCTGATACAGATTACTTTCGCCTGTTTTTCCAGAGTTTAAAAAAATCTGAAGAGTATGAGAGATATTCTGGTAAGGAAAATCCGCTTTTGCCTGAGGACCAGGAGATCATTTCTTTTATATATAAACACATCTTATTTCCAAATGAAATCTTTCAGCAACACATAGAAGACATTTTTCCTGGCTGGCTTGATGATAAAGATGCTATCTATCATTCGGTAATAAATACGATTGCTTCCATTTCACCTGCACAAAAAGCTTTTGTAATCAATCGTTCGAAAGAAATGAAAGAGAGCAAGGAATTCGCAATAAACCTGCTTCGTAGCACTTTGCATCATGAGGAGGAACTTACGTTTTTGATCGCACCATTTCTTGAAAACTGGGACAAAGAAAGGTTGGCGATAATGGATTTTATATTGATGAAGATGGCTGTAACTGAAATGCTCTATCTGCCGGAGATTCCAGTAAAAGTTACCATGAATGAATACATTGAGATTGCGAAAATCTACAGCACGCCTAAAAGTGGCGAATTTATTAATGGGATACTTGATGCAATAATGAAGAAGCTGAAGGAAGAAGAAAAAATTGTTAAAGAGGGAAGAGGAATGAAAGACGATTAATTATCAATTGATGAGACAATCAATGTCAGCATAGATTTCATCCATGCTGACAATTGTACCATCTTATTGTTGCGTCAAAATCAATTAAAACGGAGCATTACCTTCTACCGTCAAGCCCATAGATCGGGCGGTTCCTGCAACCATCTTCATAGCCGATTCAATAGTGAAGCAATTCAAATCGCTCATTTTCTCTTCTGCGATCTTTTTCACCTGATCCCAGTCTACACTGCCTACTTTATTACGGTTAGGAACAGCGCTGCCCTTATCTTTTTTCGACACTTCCAATAAGGAGACAGCAACAGGCGGTTGTTTAATTACAAATTCAAACGATTTATCTTTATAAACTGTGATAATTACAGGTAGCGTTTTGCCTGCTTTTTCCTGCGTCTGTGCATTAAACCTCTTGCAGAATTCCATGATGTTCACTCCTTTAGCACCTAATGCCGGACCTATCGGAGGGGCAGGATTTGCCGCACCACCTTTTACCTGCAACTTCACGTAAGTTTCAATTTCCTTCGCCATTTCTATTGTCTTTTTTTATTGGTTATTGTTTCTCTACCTGAGCATAATTTAATTCGACCGGAGTTTTCCTGCCAAAAATCTTTACGGTAACTTTTAATTTTTTCTTATCTTCATTAACCTCTTCAATCAGACCGATGAAGTCATTAAAAGGCCCATCTGTAATTTTTACATTTTCACCGATTAAAAATGGTTCGATTATCGTTTCCCCGACTTCCGCCATCTCATCTACCTTACCTAAAATGCGATTCACCTCAGCTTTGCGCAAGGGTTGCGGCTTCACACCACCCAAAAAATTAATTACTCCAGATACGTTCTTAACGGATGAAAAAATGTCCCCATTCATTTTAGCTTCATCAGCTTCTAACAGAACATAACCAGGATAGAATGTTCGTTCTTTAATAACCTTTTTCCCATTCTTTACCTTATAAATTTTCTCCATAGGCACAAGGACCTGTGTAATGATCTCACTCCAACCGCTGCGTGTAATCTCATTCCCCAGATACTCCTTAATCTTCCGTTCCTTTCCACTTATTACTCGCAGCACATACCATTTTTTTTCATCAGACATAACTTTCGCTATTTAGAACAAATGGTAGAAATTAGACATTGTAAAATTTGCTGCCTTGTCCATTAGAAATACAATGAATGCAAGAATAAGAGCCGCCACGGTTACTACAACGGTGCTGGACTGCAACTCTTCCCATGTTGGCCATGAAACTTTATTAACCAATTCATTTGAAGTCTCAGAAAAAAATGTACGAATTTGATTCATAAATTATTGATGAAAGCGTAATTATAATAGGTTTAAAACTTTTCCTGGAAGAATTTAGGTGCACGGGTGGAAGGACTCGAACCCTCAGCCAATGGTTTTGGAGACCACTACTCTACCAATTGAGCTACACCCGTGTATTAGTCATCACCTACGTTTATATTTCTATCCTGATAAGCTCTTATTTAATAATGTCAGTAACCTGACCCGCACCAACAGTACGCCCACCTTCACGAATAGCGAACCTCAACCCTTTTTCCATTGCCACCGGCATGATCAGCTTAACGACCATGGCAATATTATCACCAGGCATCACCATTTCAACACCAGAAGGTAGTTCAACCTCACCTGTTACATCTGTAGTACGAAGGTAAAACTGAGGCCGGTATTTGTTGAAAAAGGGAGTGTGGCGGCCGCCTTCTTCTTTAGACAATACATAAACCTCGCATTTAAACTCTGTATGAGGAGTTATTGAACCGGGGGCACAGACAACCATTCCGCGGCGTATGTCATCTTTTTCAACACCTCGTAATAGCAAGCCCACGTTATCGCCTGCTTCTCCTTCATCAAGGATTTTTCGAAACATCTCAACACCTGTAACAGTTGATTTCAGCGATTGCTCCTGCAAGCCTATGATTTCCACAGCATCTCCAGTATGAATCATCCCTCTTTCAATGCGGCCTGTAGCAACTGTTCCACGTCCTGTAATAGAAAATACATCTTCAACCGGCATAAGGAAGGGCTTGTCTTTTGCCCGAACAGGAACTGGTATGTCTTTATCAACGGCATCCATGAGAGCCTGTATTGATTGCATTCCTGCAGGATCATTAT
>JACCZZ010000121.1 GCA_013695715.1 Chitinophagales bacterium
GCACTTTGAATTTACCTTCAGGAAAATCATTCTGATCTGTCACTTCCGGATTTTTATCCTCTTGTAATTTCACGCGTGCGTAATGAACATTTCTGCGATGATGAATGACAACCACGCCAGCACACACCAAAGCGAAGGCGAAGAGCGTTCCAATGCTGGTGAGATTTATTACCACAGAGAAGTTTAAGAACAAGATCGGCACGGCGGTAAATACGCCGGTAATAATAGTAGCAAAACCGGGCGTGCGGTATTTAGGATGAATTTTTGAAAATTTCTTTGGTAGCAACCCATCCCGACTCATACTCATCCAGATACGGGGCTGACCTAACTGAAAAACCAGAAAGACACTTGCTGTCGCAATAATTGCACTTAACGCTATTACGCCACTTAGCCAATGAAGTGATGGTATAAGGGTGAATACAGCAGCGAGCGGATCTCTCACGGCAAGATTTGTATAGCTGGTCATGCCAGTGAGAACGAAGGAAATGGCAACATAGAGGATGGTGCAGATGATTAAAGAATTGATCATACCCTTGGGTAGATCACGTTGCGGATTTTCGCATTCTTCTGCTGTAGTAGAGATGGCATCAAACCCTATATATGCAAAAAATACTGCTGCAACCCCTTTCATAACTCCTGCAACTCCGTTGGGCATGAAGGGAGTCCAGTTATCAGGATTAACATAAAACATCCCCACCATAATTACGATAATTACAACGATAATCTTCAACATCACCATTGTGTTTGTAGCAGCCCTTGATTCTTTAATGCCTATATAAATTAGCGAAGTGATGAAGACTATTAAAAACAAGGCGGGCAGATCAACGATTATAGGAATAGGTCCAAGATGAGGTGCAGTAGACCATGCCTGGTAAGCCATTGTTGAGGCATCCTTTGCTTCGCCGCTATTGTAAGCACTTAAAAAATCAATAGTTAGAAAGGCAGGCAGCTTAAGGCCAAAGCCTGCAATAAATGTTTGAAAATAGGCACTCCAGCTTTGAGCAACTGCGATATTTCCTATTGCATATTCCATCAGCAGATCCCAGCCGATGATCCATGCCACCAACTCTCCAAAGGCCGCATAGGAGTAGGTGTATGCACTTCCTGATATCGGGATCATTGAAGCAAACTCTGCATAGCATAAGGCTGCAAATCCACATGCGATTGCAATGAAGATGAAGAGCAGAGATACGGCGGGTCCTCCATCGAATGAAGCTTGTCCGATGGTACCGAATATGCCGGCCCCAATGATTGCAGCGATACCGAACATGGTGAGGTCGCGCACTTTTAAGGCCCGGCTCAACTTAATGCTATGCTCCTGACCTATTACACCCTCTTCAGCATCTTTTAAAATCTCAGGCACTGATTTTCTTCGGAAAAGATGGCTTAAGCCCATGGAGAAGTATTTATAAAGGAACAAAATGAGAAAAATTTAAAAGAGTACAAATTAAACGCTGTTGCTTTCGTAAGCACTTGATCTCTATTGTTCTGAAATATAATTATTCGAGAGAGGTATTGACATTCCATCTTGTTCATTTAAAAGAGGTACTGAGAGCCCGTTTATTTCAGAACCCCTCCTTTTTCTAAAATCATTATCTTGCGACTCCTTAAATAATTCTTTATACATGAAATTTATTGTGTCGTCTGGTTCGCTGTTGAAACAGTTGCAGTTGATTGCAGGAGTAGTAAGTTCTAATACGGTGCGTCCGATACTCGAAGATTTTCTTTTTGATATTAAGGAGGGAAAGCTATCGATATTCTCCACTGACCTTGAAACATCAATGAGTTCTGTGATGGATGTAGAAGCCAATGAGGAGGGAAAGATTGCAGTGCCCGCAAAGCTTCTGATGGATATATTGAAGACTCTTCCGGAGCAGCCGCTTACCTTTTCAATAAATAATCAGAACCTTGCAATAGAGATAACCTCTGATAAGGGAAAATACCGGCTTACTGGCGAGAATGGAGATGATTTCCCCCGAATACCTGTACCTGAAGAAACCAAAGAGATCAAGCTTCCATCACCGGTGATCTCAAATGCAATTAATAAAACCTTATTCGCGGTAGGAACCGATGACATGAGGCCTGCAATGACGGGAGTAAATTTCGAGCTTACACCCGAGGGAATTACGTTTGTAGCTACTGATGCTCATCGCTTAGTAAGATACAAGCGCTCTGATGCAAAAGCTGTGAAGTCAACCTCTTTCATTGTTCCTAAAAAAGCATTGCAGCTTTTGGGTAATGCGATGCCTTCTGAAGAAACTCAGGTAAAAATTTCTTATAACAACTCAAATGCATTTTTCTCCTTCGGCGAAGTGAAGCTCATCTGTCGCCTCATTGATGCACGCTTTCCTGACTACCAGGCCGTAATTCCGACAGAAAATCCAAACAGGTTAACCATTCAATCCAGTGAGTTGCTTAGTTCTCTTCGGCGACTGGTCGTTCTTTCAAACAAAACCACACACCAGGCCACATTGACAATGAGCGGAAGTGAACTCGGAATAAACACCCGCGATCTTGATTTTTCTAACGAAGGCAATGAAACACTTGTAT
>JACCZZ010000162.1 GCA_013695715.1 Chitinophagales bacterium
GACATGCTACCTCTAAAATTTCTACGATAGATGATCTCTTTGCCATTCGAACGATGGGCTTCAGGGGTGAGGCCATGGCATCTATTGCAGCCATAGCACAGGTTGAGTTGAAAAGCAAGCGGCGCGAAGATGCACTTGGCACCCTCATAGAAATTGAGTGTGCCAAGGTAAGGAAGCAGGAGCCTACACAGGCTGCAGATGGCACCTCCATCGCAATAAAGAATTTGTTTCATAATGTACCGGCGCGGAGAAATTTTCTGAAGGCAAATTCAGTTGAAACACGGCACATCATAGATGAATTTCAGCGCATCGCCTTGTCAAACCCAGCAGTTCATTTTGAATTGCACCACAATGCAATGCAGGTATTTCACCTCACAGCGGGAAACCTTCGACAAAGGATTGTAAGTATTTTCGGAAATCAGTATAATGAGCGGCTGGTGCCTGTAGAAGAGCAGACAAACATTGTAGACATTTTCGGATTTATAGGCAAACCAGATACAGCAAAGAAAACAAGGGGCGAGCAGTTTTTCTTCGTCAATCGGCGCTTCATTCGAAACAACTATCTGAATCATGCAGTAATCAATGCATATGAGCAGTTGCTTCAAAAGGATTCTTTTCCTCTTTATATTTTATTTATTGACATTGATCCTTCACGTATTGATATCAACGTTCATCCTACCAAGCAGGAGATAAAGTTTGAGGATGATCGAATTGTGTATGCCTTCGTGAATGCGGCGGTTAAAAGAGGATTATCAAAATATTCAATAACACCCTCACTCGACTTCGACCGTGAAACAGCTTTTGACCGGCTAGAGGCCTTTTCAATGCCTGCCAACTCTTCAGCTACTGCTGAACTAACAACCTTTCCTGCTAAGGAAAAAATAATTAACAGACCCAAAGAAGACACCAGCCAGCGTTCTAACCTGAGAAATTGGGAACAACTATATGAGATCGGCCGAAAACAAGATGTGCAAATCCTTACCGTACAAAGCGAACCCGAAAAAGATGAAATACAGCAACAAGCAGGAATGGAAAACTTCTCAGAATGGGAAAACGCTCCGTTTCAATTGCACAACCAATTTATTGTTTGCCAGATAAAATCTGGTTTCATCCTCATAAATCAACAAGCGGCGCATGAACGGATATTGTATGAAAAATATTCAAGTGGATTAGAGGATCACAATTTAACAACTCAACAGCAGCTATTTCCGGAAACACTTCACATCAGTGCTGGCGATGTAGAATTGCTTAGGGAATTGTTGCCTGAGTTCTCTGCTCTAGGTTTCGATATTCAGGAGTTTGGGGGTAACTCATTCGTGGTGCATGGCATTCCACCGGATGTTAAAGATGGGAATCAAAGGGAGCTGATTGAACAAATGCTGGATGAATTCAAAAAAAGTCAGTCGAATATAAAACTAGGTAAGCGTCATCAACTTGCTTTATCAATGGCGAAAAAAGCTTCAATAAAAAATGGTGAAGTGTTATCAGAAAAAGAATTGAAGAACCTGATTGATCAGCTTTTTGCCTGCCAAACGCCATATTTTACGCCTGAGGGGAATCACACCGTGATTACTTTTCATTTGAACGATATAGAAAAGCTTTTTCAAAAAAGCCAGGAATAAAGAAAGGAGCTAACTTACTACCATTCCATTTTCTATTTTCGCCATCTACCCGGTAACGCATCCTTCTCCATGTCGAATTTACGTCCTCAGAGTTTCAATATCCTCCCACCGGTAGTTAAGAATTTATTGATCATTAATGGACTATTGTTCCTTGCGTCCCTTGTATCTACAAGTTACAACTTGGATTTAGTAAATCTGCTCGGCCTGCACTTTTTTACTTCGAGCTTATTTGCACCGTATCAGATGGTGACACATATGTTCATGCATGGAAGTTTTATGCATATATTTTCAAATATGTTTGCCTTATGGATGTTTGGAAGTGCTCTTGAGAATGTGTGGGGACCTAAACGTTTTTTTATATTCTATTTCGCTTGCGGATTAGGCGGAGCATTCTTGCATTTGGGAGTTTCTGCATGGCAGTTTAACGAATTACAACAATCTGTAAACAGCTACCAGCTCCATCCGGGTATTCCGGAATTCGCCACGTTTGCATCCCGCTATGATTATCTGGTTGACATGGGTCGCGTACAGGGCTTCATTAATGATTGGAAAATTAATCCTTACGATGCTTCCTTCATCAGCCAGTCTCAGGAGCTTGCCAATGGTTTTTTAAAAATATTTGCTGATATCCCTATAGTAGGCGCCTCAGGTGCAGTCTTTGGAGTGTTGGTGGCTTTCGGGCTTTTATTTCCAAACATGCGCTTGTATGTTTATTTTTTTCTACCGGTGAAAGCCAAGTACTTTGTAATTTTCTATGCGTTATTTGAATTGTATGCAGGATTCACAGGAGCGAGGGATGGAGTAGCCCACTTTGCTCATATTGGTGGAGCACTCATTGGTTTCCTGCTTGTGAAATACTGGAATAAAAACCGACGGGCTGATTTCTTCTGATGAACAACAATACTTTATGGCAGGATATTAAACGTACCATTCTGCGCAGCAATACCGCCGTGCAGCAACTGATATTTATTAATATAGCCGTCTTTCTAATAATTGCTGTGGCACGGCTTTTCTTCTGGCTCGCCGGACAGCCTCTTGGCTCTTATTATTACAGTGAATACCTCGCGGTACCCTCTGACATAAAAAGTCTTCTTTATCACCCCTGGACAATTGTCACTTACATGTTTACACATGGTGAAGTCATGCACATCCTTTTCAACATGCTGGTGATCTATTGGTTTGGAAAGATCCTTACTGAATTTGTTGGCAACAGAAAAATATTCCCTATCTACCTGCTCGGAGGATTTGCGGGAGCACTACTATTTATAATTTGCTATCAAATTTTTCCGGTTTTTCATGCAGCCCTTCCCGAGGCACGTGCCTGGGGCGCTTCGGCAAGTGC
>JACCZZ010000186.1 GCA_013695715.1 Chitinophagales bacterium
CAATGTCAAGCGCCTCTTTAGCGCCTGTATATTGATAGCTGCTGCCCTGTATCTGAATATGTTCTTCCATTATATCAGATTCGCCTTTCTTTTTTCTATATTGATCAATCATATTATGATAAGCAACAGTGAACAAGTAAGATCGGCTCTTTTCAAAATCAACGTGTTCATGATTCTTCCAAAGAATTTCGAATGCATTTTGCACCACATCCTGTGCATCGTCACTATGTTTCATGTTTTTCATGATGAAACGAAAAACTCTATCTGAATATAGATCAACACATTTATTGTATTCTTTCGGCGACATCCGGAGTACGACGGTTTATGTAATCAAAGGTTACAGCTATCTTAAAATATCCTAATAACGTACCTTTCTTATCGCCTTAATTCATTCCCCTTCACCATTATCAGACATTCCCACTTATCTCCTTCAATTAGTTGTAGGAGACGGTGCTTTTTGCAGATCGCAATTTTTTGCCTTTTCTGGTGCTAATAGCTGCAGCTTTTCTTCAATAAGCTTCGCCAATGAAAGAACAGGTGAAGGAGTGATTGCTGTAAAAAGTTGCTCTGTTTCCTGTTGCATCTTATCCAGTAATGTAGCATGTTGGGCCGTTGCTGCAGCCTGAGATGCAAGAATGTAATCAACGGCGGTTATCTAATTAGTTGATTCGCCTGTTTGCGCATTTGCCACCTGGCTTGCAAAAATCACTGCCAGCACAGCAGCGGGTATTAGCTTTTTCATGATAATTAGTTTTTTAAAAATCATCAGTAAGACGGCACCATTTTCTAAAATGTTACAGCGACTTTAAAAACTATTTAAGGGAAGGGAAACTGAATTGTAACAATAAAAATCGTTATACCACAAAAAAAATCTCTTCCATTTTGCATGAAAGAGATCCATATGAATCAAGTTATTATTTCTATTCCGAAACTACTTCAAATGCAACTTCAACATTTACATCTTTATGCAGGCTGATATTTGCTTTATATTCCCCTAACATGCTTACGTCATCAGGAAGTGTAATCTTCTTACGGTCTACAGAAAGGTTCGACTGCTTTTTTATTGCATGTGCCAATTGAATGGTTGTAACACTGCCAAATATTTTTCCGCTTGTTCCGGTTTTGGCACCAACAATATATTTTGTGTTCTTAAGTGATTCTACTACAGTACTGATCTGTTTCAATAATCGTTCTTCGCGCCGGGATTCCTGCTTCATCCTTTCATCCAGCATTTTCTTCTGGCCCTGGTCCGCTACCACAGCTAATTTGCGGGGGATTAGATAATTTCTGGCAAATCCCGAACGAACTTTTACAAGTTCATTTTCGCGGCCTAATTTTTCTACGTCTTGTAATAAAATGAGATCCATAGAGAGTTACTTTAAAAGGTCTGCTACATAGGGCAATAATGCCAATTGACGCGCACGCTTAATAGCCTCAGCAACCTTACGCTGATACTTCAGGGAATTTCCGGTAAGTCTGCGTGGTAACAGCTTTCCCTGTTCATTTATAAACTTCATCAGAAACTCTGTTTCTTTATAGTCTATGTATTTGATGCCACTCTTTTTAAAGCGGCAATATTTTTTTTGCCTCTTCACAATTTTGGGGGCAGTGAGATATTTAATCTCCTTGTTTCCCCCTCCCATCGTTCTACGCTTGGGCTTAGGCTGGTACGTTGTTGAGTTCTTTTTCATCTTTTGTTTCCTTCTTTTTTCCAACTAAACCCTTCCGCCTGCGATCATTATAATCCATACCATATTTATCGAGCTTCACTGTTAAAAAGCGCAGAATATTCTCATTGCGTTTATATTCCAGTTCCAGCTTGCTGATGACGGTTGTGGGTCCTGCAAACTCCATAATATAATAAATTCCATTCGATTTACCCTGAATAGGAAATGCGAGCTGCCGAAGGCCCCAGGTGCGTTCTTCGACAATGGTTGAGCCGGCATCAGTTACCGTCTTGGTAAATTTGGCAATCTCTCTTTTTACGTCATCTTCTGCAAGAAGAGGAGAAAAAATGATTACCGTTTCATAGTTAGGCATGCTTAAATGGTAATTGATTTTAATTCGGGAGGGCAAAGATAGACAATGAGTTTGGAAAAACAAAGATTAGAAAAAGGGACATTGCTGGTTATTGCAATCTAATTGAACTTTCACTTTGATAAAACATTATTTTGTATCCTTATTTCTTAATTAAATGATTTTTAGAAAGTACTACCTTTTGATATTTCCTTTTGTTTTTTTGTGGAATTCATCCATTGCTCAGCAAGGAACAATAACTGGTACTGTGCAAGATGCAGCATCAAACGAAATCCTTATTGGGGTTACCATCAGCCTTAACAATGGCGCCGGAACAGTGACTGATAACTCCGGGAATTATAGTTTACAGCTCAATGCAGGATCTTATGCTGCTGAATATACTTATTTAGGTTATGAAAAGCAGCAAAGAAGTGTGCTTATTGAGGAAGGCATCACTCAAACGCTTGATATTAAATTGAAGCAGGTGAGCAATGAATTAAATCTTGTTGTGGTGACTGCAAGTAAATATGAAAAAAACATCACCAAGGAAACCGTTTCTATGGAAGTACTAAGTTCTGACTTCATCAACAACAGCAATGCAGTTGAAATAAGTGAAGCCATTGAGAAAGTGCCTGGACTTAACATTATAGACAATCAGGCAAATGTGCGTGGCGGCAGTGGCTTTTCTTATGGAGCCGGAAGCAGGGTGCTGGTATTGGTTGATGGAATACCCGAGCTCACAGGAGATGCAGGGGATGTGAAATGGGAATTCCTGCCTGTAGAAAACCTCTCACAGGTAGAAGTTATTAAGGGTGCCTCTTCTGTTTTATATGGATCTTCAGCATTAAATGGAGTAATCAATTTACGAACCCGATATCCTTCTTCGACCCCTGAAACTCGAATTACTGCATTCGAAGGTATCTATGAGAATCCCGCTGATAAGTCGAAAGCATGGTGGGGCAACCAGCAACCCTATTTTGGAGGCGCTAACTTTTTTCACAGCCGCAAATTCGGATCTTTCGATCTAGTAGTAGGCGGCAACATCAATCATGAGCAAAGCTATCATGAAGGAGAATATCACCTGCGCGGAAGAATAAATGGAAATACGCGCTACCGTTTTAAAAATATTGACGGGCTCTCTGCAGGTCTAAATTTTAATATCATGAATTATCACTCAGGCACATATTTCCTTTGGGCTGATGACACCACAGGGGCATATAAGGCTTTGGGTGGTCTTGACAGCGCCACCACTACGGTTTCGGAGGGGATAAATACCCGGATGACTCTTGATCCCTTTATCACCTATTTCAGCCCTAATGGCGATCACCATGATTTGAAGCTGCGATATTTCTATACAGAAAACGACAACAATACAGACCAGGGTTCTGTATCAAAATACTATTACGGTGAATATCAGGTTCAGAAGAAATTTGCTTTTGAGATGAACTGGATACTTGGCGCTTCAGCAAGTTATTCAGATGTAGCATCCGAGCTTTATTCAAACCATTTCGCAAGCAATGTTGCCGCATTTATGCAACTCGATAAAACATTCGGCAAGCTGGTAATTGTTGCCGGTGTACGTTATGAAATCTTCAGGGTAGATACTGCAAGAGGAAATTCAAAGCCTGTATTCAGGGCGGGCTTGAATTATGAGCTCGGAAAAACAACCTTTCTGCGTGGCTCCTTCGGACAGGGATATCGCTTTCCTTCTATTGCAGAAAAATTCATAAATACATCTATTGCCGCTCTTAAAGTGTTTCCTAATCCTGATGTGCAGGCTGAAAAGGGATGGAGTGCAGAAATTGGAATAAAGCAGGCCTTCAAACTGAGTAAATGGATAGGATACTTGGATCTTGCTGCCTTCATACAGCGATACAGTGACCTTATTGAATTTAAATTCGGATATTATCATCCCAATCCTATTCCGGGTGAATATGATCTAAATTATCTTGGCTTCAAATCAATAAATATTGATAACGCTTCTATCACCGGCTCTGAATTTTCGGTCATAGGCGAGGGATCTTTGCTCGGCATCCAGACAAATCTGCTTGCAGGCATCACCTACATACATCCTATTAATATTGATCAGCAGAATTTTATAGATAGCCTGCTAACAAGTGATCCTTCTTTATCACTTAATGTAGCAGATTCTCTGAAGCAGACAGCAATTCTAAACTATAGATTTAAAACTTCTATTAAATTTAATATTGATCAATCTTATAAGAAATTCTCATGGGGTTTTGAAGCTCGATACAACAGCTTTATGACTAACGTTGATCCTTTCTTTGAAGGCAATGATCCGCTTATTGTTTATCTGTTTGGGAAGCCTATGGAGTTCATTCCTGGTGTAAAAGATTACAGAGAAGAAAATCATCACGGAGATTACGTTATCGATCTGAGATTATCATATAATCTCTCTGATAAGGTGCGCTTTTCTTTAATCACGAAGAATATTTTAAACAATGAATACTCCATACGTCCGGCTTTATTAGAAGCGCCACGGAGTTATACAGCACAACTTGTGGTGAAGATTTAATTGTGTCTAATCATTTGTCTTACTTTTAAAATGGAAGAATTGATGTATAGAGCTCCGCTTCCCTTCGACAGGCTCAGGCCAGGCCTTCGATAATCTCAGGGCACGCCCAGCTCGCTATGACAATGCTATGAGCAGATCAGTTAATTATCTATTTTCAACCACAAGGGTTTTTGTGATGGAATTATCACCGGCAGCAACTGTATAGAAATAAATGCCGGGTGAGAATTTAGAAGCATCTAAAGTAATTGTATTAATGCCGTGTTTGCCAGATATTGATGTATAAAGAATTTGATTTCCTATGGCATTGAAGACTTTTAAATTAATTGTTCCTGGCGTTACAAGATTTACCAAAATGCTGGTAGATGAATAAACGGGATTAGGTGCATTTTGTGAAACATCAAACTTATTTTTACTTATCGAAGAAATTCCGGTGAAATCTTTCACCTCCAGATGATATCCTGAGAAATCAACATTCAAAAAAATCAATGAAGAGATATATACTTTTGCTTTAATGGTGAGTGGATAAATACCCAATTCTGTTGGTGTACCCTGAATTTTTACACAGCCGACAGAGTCTGCTTCAAATGAACATGAAGATGGGTTGCAGTTGTAAGTAAAGGGTACAGATGCAGGAATGTCATCAAGGCCCATTACCCCGGTGAG
>JACCZZ010000266.1 GCA_013695715.1 Chitinophagales bacterium
ATATCAAGGTTGCCGTTGATAATACCTTTGCTTCACCTTATCTTCAACAGCCCTTTAAATATGGAGTTGATTTCGTAGTTCATTCCACTACGAAATATTTAAATGGTCATGGCAACTCTACAAGCGGCATGCTTATAGGCGCTGATGATACTTTCATGAATAAAAATGTATTTGATCACCGGAAATTATTAGGGTCGAACAGCAATCCTTTTGATGCATGGATACTGCTGCAGGGAATAAAAACCCTCGAGATCCGGATGCAGAGGCATTGTTCGAATGCGATGCAGGTTGCAACTTTTTTAGAGCAACACCCCAAAATTTCGAAAGTAAATTATGCAGGCCTCCACTCCCACCGCGACTATGCCGTAGCAAAAAGTCAAATGAAAGATTTCAGCGGCATGCTAAGCTTCGAGCTATCAGATGGATTAGAGGCGGGAAAAAAGCTGCTGAAAAATATTCAGCTTTGTAAGCTTGCCGTTTCGCTTGGAACTGTCGATACCATCATACAACACCCGGCAACCATGAGTCATGTTCGGGTTGCAAAACAAACACGTGAGCACTACGGAATCACTGATGGTCTTGTCAGGTTATCAGTAGGAATTGAAGATGTAAGAGACATTATTGAAGACCTGGAGCAGGCACTGGAAACTATATAAAGAGATATCATGATTTGGAGAAAACCGATTGTCTTGGAAGAATTGAATGCGTGGCATGACAATACATTGCAACGGCATATTGGGATTGAGTTTATTGAAACAGGTGATGACTACATAAAAGCTACAATGCCTGTTGATCATCGCACCCAGCAACCAATGGGATTATTACATGGTGGAGCGTCAGTGGCATTAGCGGAGTCGTTAGGAAGTGTCGCCTCTGTGCTGTGTGTTGACAGCACGCAAAAAATCGTAGTTGGCTTAGAGATTAATGCAAACCACATTAAGTCCGCTCGAAATGGTATTGTTACCGGCATCACACGACCAATTCATTTGGGACGATCAACACAGGTATGGGAGATAAAGATTTTTAATGAGGATGATCAATTGATTTGCATCAGCAGGATCACTAATGCGATACTTGACCGGAAGTAAGTAAAACGCTGTTATGCGAGACTTATTTGCATAACAATTTTGCCAATCTTGAAAAATTTGGCCACTTCTCTTGTATGTCAGATGTAGTAGTGGCTTGTATTACTCTCTAAAATGGTATTTGTGTTGATTCCCGTCTTCGTTTTCACTAAATGGAACTCTGTCTGTTATTATATATCCTAAACTATCTTTGAGAATGTGTTAGATGCAGTTTATTCTTTCATTAACCAAGTTTCATGGTCATTGAAGTACAGAATAAATGTCAAGTATTGGCTTATGTGAATGCCTTCTGCTGCTTTAGATTTCAAGTCAAAACTTTGTATACCCTCTTTTGCAAATATTTTACCTCCGTATTAACCGGAGGTTTTTTTTGAAGTTCAAGTCCTTGGTTTAAATCTTTAATGCTGCATTCAATTTTGTATGTTTTTGAAATTGGCGGATATATCTCCACTCGCTCCCTCCTCCTTTCAATTTGATCAATGCAATCATCTTTCTCTTATCAGAACCATTCCATTCTGAAAGATTCGTTAAGGTGCTTAACAGGAAAGAGAAGTTTCTAAGAGATTGCTTTTCCTCTTTTGAATAGGAGGAAATATCGTCAATCTCAAGAAATTTCTGTATATCCCGAAATGTTGTTACTTCAGCTTCTTTTCGATCTCCTTCGAAACGATTGTTGATCATCTTCGTAACTGATTCACTGACGTGCAAAACATCAGTAGAATGATAGCCGGCTTCATCACATACTAACTCGAGATTGGAATGGGTTAGCTTCTTCATCATATTGAAAGGTGAACGATAGTTTTTATCTGATAAAATCATCTCAAATTCCTTTGCTGCAAGCATTCTCAATTTCTCGCTTACAGGAACAAAACCAAGCCTGTAGTAAAACCAGAATGCACCAGACTTTATTCCTTCTGCATTGTTCTTTCCAATTTGATAAGGCTCTACTACAAACCGGTTTATCCCGTAATGATGGTGATACAACCGCAACACCTGGCAAAACATAAATGCAGATTCACCTCCCCGATAAGGCTCGAACACATGCACCCCGATTTTAGAACGTTGCTGAAAGATCCACCCACCTCCATATGCAATAGGGAGCCGGTTTTTAAATGCCATATAACCAATGTATGAATCAAAAGGAAGGCGGCGTTCAAAATGCATGGGATATAAAGCAAGGTCAATACCTTTCTCCATACTAAAAAATTGCACAGCTTTCATGTCCGAATATGTCACTGGGTCAGTTTCACGCTGCAGCATACAGAGCATTCCCCGAGCTGTTTCTAACAAATGTTTCTTTTCCTTTGAAGATATTTTTACTGGATCAGTAATATATCTCTGGATTAATTTTTTAGCATCGGGATGCCGGTTGATTTCTATTTCCTGATAAAAAACTTTCCGTGGCAACGATCTTGCAAATGTTCTCGAAGGCATGGTTTCGTTCACAAGCCAACGGACATAGATTTTTAAGGAATCATAAAGGTTATCACGAATTTCACAGGGTAAATCCTTGTCCCATATTGAGTTAAGAAACCATTGCAAATCAGAAAATTTAGAATATTCGTTTGCATCTTTAATAAATTCCCTAAGTGTACTGGGTTGTTTAACAAAAGAATCAATTTCAGCTTTTGGAATTAGGATACGAATTATGTCCTTAATTTTTTCATTGTCAGCATCACATTCCATTATAGAAACATAAGCCGGATATCTATCTGCGAGCCACTTGGCAATATCAAAGCTGAAGGCAACATTCACTGGGGTAAACGCCATGCCGGTACCTGCAAGCTGCATTTGTAAACGCTCATTTTTTCTTTCAAAATATTTGCGGTTGATAGCCGCAACTCGCAAAAGTTCCGATTCTGCGAGATCAAATAATTCCCTGCTTTCAGGATATGCTAACAAAAACAGAAGACAATCATGATATTCGACAAGATACTTAACGCTACTAATCTCAGATTGAGCAGCCTGCTTTAAAAGTTGCTTCTTTTTCAGTATCCATTCTCCACCATAGCGATTGCTCACCTTGCGCAACTGTTTCATGAAATCAGGTTTTACAGTATCCCATTCAGTTAAGTTAATTGATTTTATCATTCAGAAGTTAGACCACAGTATTAGTTAAATTACAACAGATGAATTCTAAGATTAACAAAATTGATTGTGCAAGAATTATTAAATTTATTTAATCTAGAAAACACAGCAGCTATAATGACATCACGAATAGAAGTTGTTCAAGGAGACATCACAAAAATTAAAGCAGATGCCATTGTGAACGCTGCGAACAGTGCTCTTCTCGGTGGCGGCGGCGTTGATGGTGCGATTCATTCGGCAGGTGGAAAAATAATCTTAGAAGAATGCATGGCTTATGTTTCAGCTAATGGAAGATTGCCTGTTGGAAAAGCAATGATCACCTCCGGCGGCATGCTTCCGGCTAAATATGTAATTCACACAGTTGGACCAATATGGAACGGCGGTAAAAATAATGAAGATGAATTGCTTAAGAGTGCATACCTCGGTTCTTTGCAGCTCGGGGTAGCTAATAACATTCGTTCTATTGCATTTCCTAATATCAGCACGGGCATCTATCATTTTCCAAAAGAAAAGGCAGTTGCAATAGCGGTTGATACAGTTAAACTTTTTTTAAAAAACGATTTATCTATAGAAAAACTATTGTTTGTATGCTTTGATGATGACAATTATGAATTGTATCAATCAAAACTTAGAACCTAAAGACTAATTCTTGAGATCAAAAATTATTTGACCGATAGAAATATAATTCCCATTTCCACTCAAGGTTTTTTTCTTTACCTAAACCAAAAGACCGAGGCTGTTATATCTTCAACTGCAGTTGCGCAATAAGCATATTATTATTTTTTTGCAATGCCTCTATCTCCTTCTGATAATTGGTGTGTACCATATTCATTTGAAGCCGGGCATCATTGTCAGGTAGAAAGATGAATCCGATTCCACCGGTAATGGTCCTGAAAT
>JACCZZ010000218.1 GCA_013695715.1 Chitinophagales bacterium
CAGCAGCATCGATCATTTTTCCAATTAAAAAGGGAAAGATGCTTGTAGAGAAAGCAGATAAAGCAATAAATATTAACGCAAGGATAAACTTGCTGCGATATGGTTTCAGATATGAGAATAGAAAGAACGCCTCACGCAGACTCTCTTTATTGATCTTCACCTTTGGCGATTCTGATTTCAATATTCCGTTGCTGTTATTGTTGTTACCTCTTGCCATCAATAAAGGATGTGATATGAATCTGCAAAGTAAAACGATATGTAATCATAGACGACAAGTTAACTGCCATATTTTGGAAGTAAGATTTTTATTACTGCAAGAAATATGTTTAACCCTTATTGTAAGAGAACTTTATCAATTACATTATTGCCCTATCCTTCGTGCATGTTTCCACCGGCGGTGACTCCACAGCCATATCTCTGGCAGTTTAAGAATTTCTTTTTCAAGCGCACGAGTATGAGCTTCGGTTATTTCATTCTCGGTTGTTTGTGCGGGTTGTTCAAAGAGTGTTTTCGCCATGATTTCATACCTGCCGCGCTCTACCCTTCGCACGCTTGCAAACACCACCGGATAATTCATTTTTTTTGCTATTGTTTCTGTTCCGCGAAACACAGGTGTTTGCTGGTTTAAAAAAGTTGTCCAATAAGCATTGTCAGGCGAAGGTGTCTGGTCGGCAATAAATACAGTAGCGGTTACACTTTTGCGGCTACGAACCATTTCTTTGAAGGTATCGGGCATTGAGATCAATTTAGTCCCGAATCTTGTGCGTATGTGAATCACCATCTCGTTAAAATATTTATTTGACAACGGATGATAGATAACCTGTAACTGTTGCTTGCAGATAAGCGGGAAAGACAATCCTGCCCACTCCCAATTCCCAAAATGGCCCATTACTACTATGATGCTTTTTTTCTGGTCGTAGTAATCATCAAATAGCACCTTCGCTTCTGTACTGAAGGTGCAATGACTTACTATAAACTTCTTACTCATCGTCAGCGCCTTAATAGTTTCTATAAAGAGATCACAGAGGTACCTGTAGAAGCCATGCATGATTTGCCTGAGCTCTGTTTCACTTTTACCCGGAAAAGAATTCTGAAGATTTACAAAAACAATTTTTTTCCGGTAGCCTATTACATGGAAAAGTAAAATGAAAGCAACATCGGAAATGCAATACAGTATTCTTATAGGAAGAATTGAAAGAAAATAGAGAAATGGAAGCGAGATATAATATCCTAAGGCCTTCATAAAGGAGAGCAAAGCTATCAGGAAAGATGATGGATCCTTTATAAGCTGACACCAAACCTTACGCCGCCCCACGAATGGAATTTGCCACTCTCAAATTCTTTTGTGAGCAGCGTGTGAGCATATTCGAAGTATAACTTTTTGATATTCATTACTACTCCAAAATTGCTCTGAAAAGTCAACCTGGTTAACTCACTTGCAGAAAGGGTGTAGACGCTCTTATTAAACATTCCACCCTGGAGTGTAGCATCGTAAGCTATAAAATGTACTTGTGGCTGGCCGTAGAGGTATAATACGAAATTATTTTTGGTGAACGATTCCTTTCCGGAAGATGCAATATTTTGCATATTAAGTCTGCCAATCATAAAAGTCAACTGGCCGGTAGCTTTATCATTCAATGTTCCAGCACGGATGGCTGCCCCGCCATTTAATGAAAAAAGATTTCTGCAGGCATATATCTCCTCTTCGTAAGCTGCTTCATAATTTAAAATCAGATCCGTTTGAATCTGGTTTGCCCAGCCCAAGGGTTTCGTATCACCAAGCCAACGATGAATGGAACGCTGCACATTTTCCCCAAATGCATAAGGGCCGATAATTCCGACAGCAAGAGCAGATGACAGCCTGCGACCATGAGCAGGATCAGTTGCTACTGCAAAGGTTTTAAGAAAGGCATATGCTGCAAATGGACGATCTCCACGAAGAATTTCTGGATGACTGATGCTGGATGGGGTATAACCTATGTGCTCGAGCGCTATTCCATATTTCTTTTCACTGCCAGGAAGCGATAGGAGAAGTTTAGAACTTGGAAACTTTTGTAAAGCCGGCAAGACCAACTCCATACTGCTTCCCTGAGTGTAATATTCATCCGTTCCAGAAAAAAAGTCATTGTCGTAAAATAATCGGATAAACTTGTTACTGTTGATGTCCCTGTACGAAGCCATATTATCCATGACCTGAGCTTTTGCCAACAAGGAGAAGAGAATAAATAGAGCTGTAAAGTATAATCCCTGAATCATCCTATCTGTTCCGTGCATTAATAAGTACAAAGTACGTTAAATTAGAAGGTTCAGTTTGCTGAGAAGTGTTATTCAGAACTTAGTGTTGAAGGTATATAGTGACTGTTAATATAAGAATGTGGATTATATAGATCAATGCTTAAAAAGAATGATTGCTTTATTTCTCAATTAAGTAACCTTGACAAACAAAAAGCCCCGCGGAATTCCACAGGGCTTAACAAATCTTCAATCTGCGAATTATTTTTTCTTCTTCTTTTCTTTTACATCGTATTGTTTTCCTGCCGGAAAATCATTTCCTGAAGGACTCCCTACACGGATCATCGCGCAACGAAATCCAATAGTTGCCACAGCAAGGTTTTCATCCATAAAACGCCTAACACCAGGGGCTAGGTAATAGGCCCGATCAGCCCATGAGCCTCCCTTATATACTCTTGCTTTATTGTCGATGAGTGAGCTGACAGCATAATTATATTCAACACCTGAGAGTGAATCTCCATCAAGGAAATTAATAACATCACTGCGTCGATAATTCAAGCGGTTTGCACTTTCACTTTCTGAGACAGGTACCTTAATAAGTCGTCCGAGCGAATCTTTATCTACATGATAGCCCTCCTCATCAAGACTATCTTTCATAAATACATTTCCGCGATAGGGATTAAAATCACTTGCATCATAAAAGGTATATGGACGGTACACATCGCTTACCCATTCGCTTACATTACCCGCCATATTATACAAGCCATAATCGTTTGGCAGAAATGAAGTTACAGGAGCAGTAATGTCTGCATTATCGTTCAAGCCACCTGCTACACCCATCAGGTCGCCATTTCCTCTTTTAAAATTAGCAAGGAAATCTCCCTGCCAGCCACCATGTTTCGGATCACGCATCTGATCCCGGTTCCACGGATAAATTCTACGATCTGTGTATAGTTCCTCTTCTTTAAAGGGGTTGTTACCTACAAGAGCCAGCGCTGCATATTCCCATTCAGCTTCCGTTGGCAGACGGTATTCAGGCAAAAGAATTCCATCTTCCATACTCACTTTTCGCTCACCGGTTCCATTAGGATTCAGGTCTTTCAAATTCTTTTTTATAGCTCCTTCATATTGTCCTACCAGATAAGAACGGGTATTAAAATTATCTTCATCTATCTGACTCGGGTTTTTTTCCAATATCCCTTCGCGCACCATAAGCATTTCATTCACACGATCTGTTCTCCAGGCACAATAATCATTAGCCTGCACCCAGCTTACCCCAACTACCGGGTAATTATTATAGGCGGGGTGGCGGAAATAATATTCAACATAAGGTTCATTATACGCCAGCTCATCGCGCCACACTAATGTATCTGGCAATGCACGCTGTACCACTTCAGGAAAATCAGCTCCGAATGTTCGGCTAAGCCAATAGAGGTATTCGCGATAGTGTACGTTTGCAACCTCTGTTTCATCCATATAAAAGGATGCTATGGTCACTTTTTTTGGAATATTGTCGTAATCGTAAGTGACGTTTTGTTCTGTGTTTCCCATTACAAAAGAACCACCCTCTACAAGAGCTAAGCCTGGTCCTGTTTCCTGGCCATCAAAGTCATGAACTTCAAAACCGCCCCACTTGCTGTCATTGTAGTTCCAGCCGGTAGTAGTTGATTTATCCCTCTTGCATGAGGTAAAAGAAAAAATCAAAGTTATTGCTGAGACGATCAGCATGCCTTTAGAAATATGAGTCCGCTTCAGCATGGAGTTTTTAAATTATGTGAAGAGATTAGATGAACGCAAATCTAACTTAATTATTTCAGAAATAATTCCATGCTATTGAAATCCCTCCCTGAAACAAAAACTATCAACAGGAGTTATATTTTTCAGCAAAAGATTGTTTGGCTCTTCGCGGAATAATAAAGCTAAACGGAAATGCATATACTCTTATTGCCGCTGTTATATATCAGATACGAGGAGTAATTAAAATATTTCCGGGCAATCAGTAAACTGCTTTGTATTGCGCTTGTGCTGTATTTTTTCCGAATCATACAAATTGAATACGATGGATAATTCATGGGTGCCTCCACTGCTTTGCAGGTCTGAAACCGGAGCGTCGTAACTATAACCAAATTTGAAAATTCCGCGCTGCAATCCTGCCATCAGAATGAAAGCATCATTGTTTTTAAAAGCTGAACGGAAGTAAAGCCCGCCATAAAAAACTCCAATTCCTAAAATGGCCCCTGCATTTAACTGCTTAAATGCGGCCTGCTGAACAAACAATAAATTGGGGGAAAAATAAACTGGTGTATTTGCCCCCTTTTTTGAGTGAAGTTCAATTCCAATATTTCCTGTAGCCTTCAGTGGTAGTGGGCTTGCTTGCGAACTTATGAAAGATTCGTTAGGGGATGTTACGTGCATGACAGAAAGACCTGCGTAGAATTTTTTTGTAAAAAATAATACGCCCCCACCCAGGTCAAAAATTCCTTTGGTTTGCTTATCAGGATAATCACCTGATATGCCCGGAATGATGATTCCATTGTCAGGATTGATGTTATCAGAGAAGATTAGCTGAGCCGCATCAATGCGTTTTTGTGCAAAGCTGACCTGAGCTGCGGCCTTTAAACCGAAAGCAGGGCTGACGTTAAGCTGATAAGAATATATTCCTGAAATGCTGTTTGAAGTTAATAGCCCATCTGCCTGCCGGTCAGATGTTAGCAGCAGCCCAATGCCTCCATTTAAACCTTCAAAATTTTGATCGTAAGATGCGGCAAAGGTGGTGTAAGCATTGCCCAGGCCTGCCCACTGATTTCGATAGATGGCTGAAAACCGCGGGCCTTCACCCACACCCGCAAAGGCAGGATTGGTATAAAGTGGTGAATTAAAGAACTGACTGAATTCAGGATCCTGGCAGGCAGCCCATCGTGCTCCAACGCAGCAAAAAATAAAGATTAATATTGCTTTTCGTGGAACCAAAAAATTTTTCAAACCTTTTATTGTAATTTTAAAGGTACAGCAAAAAATAAATTCATACGGGCTGCGTTAACTGGATTGTTTTCCAGGTCATCTTCCCCACTTATAAATCGTTTTAAATCATTTTACTTTCGTTCAATGAAAAAATTTTGCCTCTGTTCTCTGCTCCTGGTTATCAGCTTTTCTCTCAGGGCGCAGATTGTTTCACCGGTTAAAACGCTTATATGGTCCGATACATTGCAGCAATTTGAATTTTCAGATTACAAATTGCATGATGCTTTGTATTTTAAAGGTGCTGCATTTGATGATGTCAGCTACGGATATCTCCCTTATTTTTTTGAATCAGTTCAAATGCCTTTTCAGGGAACCGCTAACATCACCCTTTCAGATGAAGTATATCAACCTATAGCCCTAAAAAGAGGAGCACTTCCAGTTGACGCATTCAATATTCTGCAAAGCACCCCGCTCATTAAAACAGGATATGGCCTTGAAGTTAAGAAACCTGTTGCTCAGATTTCTATTGTCCCTTTTAGAAAAAATCCCAGTTCTGGAATGGTCGAAAAGCTGGTTTCATTCCGATACAATATTACAGTCATTCCTTCGGGTGAAACCACTACCCGGGGTGAGGATAATTATGCCCTTCATTCTGTTCTATCCTCAGGGAACTGGTATAAGATATCTGTGAATAAAGATGGTATTTATAAGATTGATAAAAGTTTTCTGGATGGGCTGGGAATCAGCACATCATCTATCGATCCTCATAATATTAGAATATTTGGAAATGGTGGTGGCATGTTGCCTGAAGCCAATGCAGCATTCAGATATGATGATTTAACAGAGAATCCGATTAAAGTTGTTGGGGAGGAAGATGGCCATTTTGATGTGGGCGATTACGTTTTATTTTATGGCCAAGGCCCTGACCGATGGGTATATGATTCTGCATTAGCAAAATTTTCACACATCAGCAATCTCTACTCTAAGGAGACCTATTATTTTGTAACAACAGATCTGGGATCCGGAAAAAGGATTGCAGACCAGCAATCGTCGGCGTCACCGGCAAATCAGCAAGTAAGTGTTTTCAATGATTATGCTTTTCATGATCAGGATCTGGATAATCTGCTAACCAGCGGCCGTGATTGGTATGGTGAAAGCTTTGAATTTGAAACCTCTCAATCGTTCCCTTTTTCATTTCCTGAAATTGTTACTACAACACCGGTAATAGTTACTGCAACAGTCGCCTCCAAAAGTATTTACAACTCTAATACTTTTAGTATGTCTGCTGCTGGTCAGGCTATTGATGATACGTCTGTTCCAGCAATCTGCCCGGATTATACCTGTCCCATTGCAAATGCAGGAAATCTTGAAGGTCAGTTTATAGCCACCTCCGGATCCTTTGATGTTCAATTAGATTATACCAAGCTAGCCCAGGATGCCATAGGATGGCTTAATTATATTGAGGTAAATGTTTTACGCAATCTTTCATGGACAGGTACACAGATGAATTTCCGGAACGCATTAACACTGTTAAACGGCAATGTATCACAATTCAATGTCAGCAACACTAATGGTTCTCTATGGGTTTGGGATGTAACGAATGCAACAAACCCACAGAATCAGGTAATTAGCCTTAATGGCAGTGAAGCACAATTTACTATACCTACAGATTCTTTGCATGAGTTTGTAATTTTTGCAAACAATGAAGGATATACTCCCCAGGTAATTGGCAAAATTTCTAATCAGGATTTACATGGTCTAAGTCAGGCTGATTACCTGATTATAGCACCCACATTCCTTATGGGCGAGGCCAGCGATCTTGCCAATTATCATCGTAATAAAAGCGGCATGACAGTAAATGTGGTACCGCTTGAACAAGTTTATAATGAATTTTCTTCCGGCGCAACTGACCTTACAGCGATCAGAGATTTTGCACGTATGTTTTATGTACGTGCCGGTGAGGATCCCGCCTCAATGCCAAAATACCTCTGTCTGTTTGGGGATGGATCTTACGATAATAAAGGAAATATAGAAGGGGAGCAGGGTTTGATTCCAACCTATCAAAGTGCGAATTCACTAAGCGTAACGAGTTCGTTTGTTTCAGATGATTTTTTTGGTTTGCTTGACGATGCTGAAGGTGGAAACATCCTTGATGCGAACGCAAAGTTAGATCTTGCAGTAGGAAGATTGCCTGTAAACACTACAGAGGAAGCAGCTTCAGTGGTAAATAAAATTAAAATATATGGTTCTGCGCAATCCTTTGGCAACTGGCGCAATGTTGTAACTTTTGTGGGAGACGATGAAGACAGCAATACACATATAAAAGATGCCGATGAAGTAGCCGTTGCCATTGCGGCAGCAAATCCGGTTTATAATTTTGATAAAATTTATTTAGATGCTTACCAGCAAGTATCTATACCTGGAGGCACCCGATATCCGGATGTCAATACCGCCATCACCAATCGAATATCCTCTGGAACGCTTCTCATAAACTATGTAGGCCATGGTGGAGTGGGAGGCTGGGCTCATGAAAGAATTTTAGGTATATCTGACATCCAGGGTTATACAAACCTCTTTAAGCTGCCTCTTTTTGTAACAGCAACATGTGAATTCAGCAAATATGATGACCCTCCGGTTACATCGGCAGGGGAATTATTACTGTTGAATTCTCAAGGTGGTGCTATTGCTCTCGTAACCACTGTTAGGCTGGTTTATTCCTCAGCCAATAGAATTTTGAATGAGAATTTCATGGAAAATGTATTTCTTGCTGTGAACGGTATTATACCTCCGTTGGGTGAGGTATTTAGAAAGGCAAAAAACAGCACTGGAGGAGA
>JACCZZ010000226.1 GCA_013695715.1 Chitinophagales bacterium
TACTTACAAACCTTATTGATAACTCACTTAAGTATGGGAAACAAAATGGAAATACCATTGTGAGCTTTTATGATATGGCTTATAAGGTGCTGATTGAAATTACTGATGATGGATTAGGGATTGCTGAAGAACATATAAAAAGACTTTTCGAAAGATTTTACCGGATAGATAAAAGCCGCAGCCGTGAACAGGGAGGCACAGGTCTCGGACTGGCAATCGTAAAGCATCTTGTCGAAGCACATAATGAAACCATCAATGTACGCAGCAATACTGGAGTTGGTTCCACATTCGGTTTCACCCTCGCCAAAAGTGAATAAACTTAATTATTTATTTATTCTACTGCTTCAACCAACACCGTTACATTATTTTTCAGCACCTCTACAAAACCACTCTTTACAGAAAAGAAAAGTTCCTCTTTGTTATTCCTCACTTTAATCTGCCCTGCTTTTAATGAGGAGATTAGTGGAGCATGATTGTTAAGCACCTGGAATGCGCCGGCAGTTCCCGGAAAAGAAACTGCATTCGCTTCGCCACTGTAAATTTTTTTTTCAGGTGTAAGTATATCGAGAAACATAGTAACATTTAAGTGCTAATTCTTCGCAGCATCCAACAATTTTTTACCTTTTTCAATCGCATCGTCTATTGAACCCACGAGGTTGAAAGCTGCTTCGGGAAATTCATCTACCTCACCCTCCATAATCATGTTGAAGCCGCGAATGGTTTCTTCTATGGGCACTAAAACGCCTTTCAACCCAGTAAACTGTTCTGCCACATGGAAGGGCTGGGAGAGGAAGCGCTGTACGCGACGGGCACGCGAAACGACAAGCTTGTCTTCTTCGCTCAATTCATCCATACCAAGAATGGCAATGATGTCTTGCAACTCTTTGTATCGCTGTAGAATCATTTTAACCTTTTGCGCAGTGTTATAATGTTGATCTCCTACGATATCAGCAGTGAGAATTCGCGATGTGGAATCAAGGGGATCCACAGCAGGATAAATTCCAAGTTCTGATATTTTACGGTTTAATACCGTAGTAGCATCAAGGTGGGCGAAAGTTGTTGCCGGAGCCGGGTCGGTAAGGTCATCTGCAGGCACGTATACAGCCTGTACGGAAGTGATAGAACCTCGTTTCGTGGAAGTGATGCGCTCCTGCATTAACCCCATCTCTGTGGCAAGAGTAGGTTGATAGCCAACAGCGGAAGGCATACGTCCAAGCAATGCAGACACCTCTGAACCAGCTTGTGTAAACCTGAAGATATTATCAATGAAAAACAGGATGTCGCGTCCTTTGGCTTCATTCGGATCTCCATCTCTGAAATATTCTGCCATCGTTAAACCTGATAATGCAACCCGGGCACGGGCGCCTGGAGGTTCGTTCATCTGTCCGAACACCAGCGTAGCCTGCGATTTCACAAGCTGAGTGTGATCTACCTTGCTTAGATCCCATCCGCCCTGCTCCATGCTATGCTTAAACTCTTCCCCATACTTTATTACATCAGATTCAATAAACTCGCGCAATAAATCATTGCCTTCGCGGGTACGCTCACCTACGCCGGCAAATACCGACATGCCTGCATAAGCTTTTGCGATGTTGTTAATCAGCTCCTGAATCAAAACCGTTTTACCAACACCTGCACCTCCAAACAATCCAATTTTGCCGCCTTTCGCATAAGGCTCAATTAAATCAATAACCTTGATACCTGTATAGAGAATCTCTGCATGTGTAGTAAGGTCTTCAAACCGTGGTGGTCTGGAGTGAATGGGATACCCACCCTCATTGCTTACCTCGCCGATTCCATCAATGGCCTGACCTACTACATTAAAAAGTCTTCCTTTTATTTTATCTCCTGTGGGCATCCTGATATTCATACCGGTATCTACTGCATCCAGCCCTCGCATGAGCCCTTCAGTGGAATCCATTGCAACAGTTCGTGCACTGTCCTCTCCGAGGTGCTGCTGCACTTCTAAAATAACCTTTTGACCATTTTCCCGGGTTACTTCTAAAGCATTTAGGATGTCAGGCAGTTGCGATCCCTCAGCTTCAAAGCTTACATCTACTACCGGACCTATGATTTGTTTTATTTTACCAATGTTGGGCATGAATTAACTATTATCTTTTATTAAGAGGGATGCGAAGAGGCGGCAAAGGTAAGCGTGCATTTTATATTTTCCAAGGTTGAGAGTGTTTGATTAAGAAAGGAACAACGCTGTTTGTTGTCATTGAAATAAAGTATCTGCGAGTAACTCCGCCTGCTTCAACACGGTATCAATTGCTTTTTGTTGTTTGTCTGGTGGGTAACCATACTTAGTTAAAGTCCGTTTTACAATAACCATCAATCTTGCACGTGCACTCTCGCGAATCGTCCAATCAATAGAAGCATTTGCTCTTACCTTATCAGCGATCTCAACAGCAATTTGCCTCAACACTTCATCACCCAACTCCTGCACTGCACTGTCATTTACCTCTAGTGCATCGTAGAAGGCAATTTCTTCTATTGACAAGCCAAGCTTCTCACCTAGTTTATCTGTTTCTTTAATTTCCTTTGCGATATTGATTAGTTCCTGAATAATTTCAGAAGTATTCAGCAGATTATTTTGATATTTCTTCACTGCTGTTTCCAGCATCTCCAAAAGTTTTTTGCTTTTGACGAGATTCGTTTTTGCGCGGCTTCTGATTTCGTCATTCAAAATTTTCTTCAGCAATTCGAGTGCAAGATTTTTGTGTTTCATTCCCTTTACCTCTAAAAGAAATTCTTCTGACAGAATAGAAATATCCGGTCTCATAATTCCGGCTGCATCGAAGATGTCCACTACTTTATCACTGCTTAATGCCTGATCAACTATCTGTTTGATTGCACTTTCAATTTGTGCATCGGTTCTTCCTCCACCTTTGGGCTCAAACTTTATCAGTCGTGCTTTCACTGCCTGGAAGAATGCAACATCATCTTTTATCGCCATTGCTTTCTCATGAGGAATTGATAGAGCAAATGCCTGGCTGAGGAAGGTCACTTCTTTGATGAAACGTTCTTTACCATTCTGTAATCCGAGAATATGTTCTTCTGCCTGCAGAATGATCGAGAGTTTATCTCTTGCATCTCCTTTAAAGAAGCGCCTGTAATTAAACTGCATGCTGTTTTCATAGTATGATTCCGGCTCCTCTGCAAGAATATCTTTTCGTGTGCTGCTATCTTCATAAAATAGTTGCCGAACTACTTCCAGCTTCTCGAGCATTGCCTCCACTGCTTTCTCCTGTCCCTCTGCAGGATCACCTTTGCCGCCTGCATCAGAATAAAACAGCAATGCTTTTTTCAGATCACTTGCGATGCCGAGATAATCTACAATCAAACCACCGGGCTTGTCTTTGAAAACTCTGTTCACTCTTGCAATAGCCTGCATCAGGTTATGCCCGCGCATGGGTTTGTCAACGTACATCGTGTGCAGGCATGGAACATCAAAACCTGTGAGCCACATGTCGCGCACGATCACGAGCTTCAATGGATCAGCAGGGTCTTTCATTCGTGCCGATAAATTCTTTCGCTGTCCTTTTGTAGTGTGATGTTTTGAAATCATTGGTCCATCATCGCTTGCAGCAGTCATCACCACTTTGATGGCACCTTTGGTTACATCATCGCTGTGCCAGTCAGGACGGAGCGCAATAATTTCATGGTAAAGTTCAGCAGCAATTCTGCGGCTCATTGCTACAATCATTCCCTTGCCATCAAGAACCTGCTGACGTTTTTCAAAATGGTCAATAATATCTTTTGCTAAATTTTTCACGCGCTCTTTGTTGCCTACAATTGCTTCGAGCTTCGTCCATTTCGCTTTTGCAGCCCTCCTCCCTCCCTCCTCCCAAGAGGAGGAGGAGTTGACA
>JACCZZ010000305.1 GCA_013695715.1 Chitinophagales bacterium
CTACAGATTATTGGCAAAAATATTACTGGAGCTATCAATGTAATTGATCTTGCAAACCTTGATTCCTGCAGTTTCATTGCAACTAAAGATCTTGGTAAAAGCTTTTCAAATGAGACGTTCGATGTACTCGGTCGAATGGATGAGAGTGATGTTCGCGGCTGCAATATGATGTGGGAATGATACTCTACCTGCCTATAGCCATGTGCCGGAAACAAAGCATTACAGAACTTCGATAAATCAATGCTCTTGAGGGTTAAAAAAATAACTTTGTATTTCAATTTAAAATCTAAATCTATGAAAAACACATTAGTTCTTCTGCTGTTCTGCTTCGTGGCGATCAACTCAGAACATCTTTATGCTCAGAATACTGAGATGGACGCTCAGATGAAAGCATGGACCGCCTACATGACTCCAGGTAATGAACACATGCAAATGGCAAAAGCAGTTGGCGACTGGAAAGCCTCTACCAAAATGTGGATGGATGAAACAAAAGATCCGATGACGATGGACTCGAAAGTAAAGTGTGAGATGGCTCTTGGCGGCCGTTACCTTACCTCACATTATACGGGTCAAATGATGGGAATGCCCTTTGAAGGCATCTCAACAATGGGCTATGATAATGCGGCAAAAAAATATGTTGCTTCATGGGTAGATAACATGGGAACCGGCCTGATGTATTTGGAAGGAAAATGGCGCGACGATATAAAAGGTATCGAAATGAAGGGAATGTCAGCGGATCCCATGACAGGGAAAGAAATGAAAACAAGACAGGTTATAATGATGAAGGATGCGAACACCCAGGTGATTGAAATGTATATGGATACAAATGGTAAAGAGATGAAGTCAATGGAAATAACCCTGACACGGATGTGATTCATTGGGCGTTTAAATTCAATTATGTAGAGTTCACGGTTTGCAGAGCACTCTAAAACAAGTGATAAATTCTTATTGCAGCATTTCTACAATCAATTTACAGGAAGAGGAATTATAGTACAAATCCATTTCTTTCTTTTTACCGTAAATAGTGCCAAGGTTTTTCCTTTACGTTAATTACTGAAAGAAAAACCATGGTATGGTCAACACAAGAATCAGAAATGCACTTAAGGGAGTCATTATAAAAAGAATGATCTGTTTTATATGACTGCAAAGGAACTTATCGAATCAGGAATTATAGAGCTGTACTGCCTTGGCATTGCCAGTAGTGATGAAAGAATATTGGTAGAACAACTTGCAGGAAATAACAAGGAAGTAGAGGATGAAATTGCCGCAGTGACAGAAGCCTTAGCCATGTATGCCGTGGCCAGTGCAGGTGAAAGGTGGCCTAAAAACTTTAAGGAAAATTACCGTCATCACATTCCGGTTAATGGAAAAGAGAGCTACCTGCCTGAGTTTCCACCGAGGCTTACTCAAGCTTCCGAACCAAATGATTGGATTGACTATTTAAACGTACATAAAATAGAAGATCCTGCTGTTGACCAACCGGTAACAATGGTTGTACTTCCGGGTACGAAGGACTTCTATACCTATGTGGTTTTTGGAAGCCCGGGAGGTATTGTAGATGAAGAGATGCATTCAACGCATAACGAATTCCTGCTTATCTGTCGCGGAGAATGTGAGATGACGATAGGGACTAGTAAAGGATTTTATATGGAAGGCAGTTTTATAAGCATTGCTCCTGGTATTCCTCATTCTGCACGCATTTTAGGCCATGAGCGCATGATTGCAATAGGTCAGCGCAGGGCTGCGTAATAGTATGGTTGAATTCAGCTTCCTCCCTCTACCTGTTCTTCTACCTTTGAGATCTCCTGGCCAATCAAATGCAGCAACTCAAACTTCAAGGCATTTAAAAGCAGCATATTTCCTTTCACTGAATTGATATAAGCATCGGCCTTTTCTTTATTATCTTTCATAAGTAAAGGAAGCTCTTTGTCGAGCAGGTTGAAATAATGGATCACCTCTTCACTTTTGTTCTTACCCTCTTCTGTGTGATCGAATGATCCAAACACACGCTGCCAGAATCCAATTTTTATCATTGGCTTTAATTGCGGTGAATCAAGCAGAAATTTCTTCTTGAATTGTTCCTCGCCTTTTGAAGCTTTCAAGGCCATCTGAATGAGATGGCGAAATAATATTTTTGCGTTTGGTTTTTTATAGTAGGGATAGAGGAAGATCATCTCATGAAGCTTTGGCTCTTCCTTTTTAAAATTTCTTCCAATAATGACGTAGGCGAAATGAAGTGTTGCAATTCCCTGAACAGGCTGCTTGTCGAAGTTTGGCATTTGTAATACGTGGCGCGCCAGCAGATCCATCAGCGTAAACTTCATCAGGTCACGCAACCTCGAATCCGATGGTTTGAGCAACATCAGGGTTTCAGCAGGAGTGAGTTTGGAAAGCAATTCCATGTGCAGCAAAAGTATTTTAACAGCCCATGAGAAACTTCTTTATTGAGATAAACGCTTATTAGAAAACCTTGGAAGCTGCTTGTATTAATCTTTTTTACCAGGATAATCTCTTAAAGCCAACGTTAAACACTCAAAAGCTTTTTTCATTTCGCTGTTGTTTATAACATAAGCCATTCTTACTTCATCTAAGCCCAAGCCTTTTGTCGCATAAAAACCAGTGGCCGGGGCAAGCATCACTGTTTGGTTTTGATATGAAAAAGATTCAAGCAGCCATTGGCAAAACCGATCGCTGTCGTCAATAGGAAGTCTTGCAATGGTGTAAAAGGCACCGCCTGGATTTGGGCAGAAAACACCCGGAATATTATTTAGTGTCTCTACCATCAGATTGCGACGGCTGATGTATTCAGATTTTACGCTGACGAAATATTCGGCTGAAACGTCTAATGCTGCTTCAGAAGCAATCTGTCCGAAGGTAGGTGGACTCAACCGCGCCTGCGCAAACTTCAGCACAGTTTCAAGAACCTTTTTATTTCTGGAAATGATGTTACCAACCCTTGCTCCGCACATACTGAACCGCTTTGAAACAGAATCAATCACAATTGCATGATCTTCCAGTCCTGACATATTCAGCACCGAAAAATGCTGTTTGCCATCATAGCAAAAATCGCGGTAGACTTCATCTGCAAAAAGAAACAAATCGTGCTCAATGACAATCTCTTTCAGTTGTTCCAGTTCTTCTTTTGAATACAAATAGCCAGTTGGGTTATTCGGGTTGCAGATCAGAATAGCTTTCGTTTTCGCGGTAATAAGCTTTTCAAACTCCATTATCGGCGGTAGCGCAAAACCATTTTCTATATGTGAGGTGATGGGCTTTATCACAACTCCAGCTGCCATGGCGAAGCCATTATAATTCGCGTAAAAAGGTTCAGGAATGATGATTTCATCTCCCTGATCCAGCGTGGCCATCATTCCAAAGGTGATTGCTTCAGACCCTCCTGTAGTGATCAGCAGGTCGGTATAATTAATATCAATGTCATATTTCTTATAGTATTCTGCGAGCTTACGCCTGAAGCTTTCAATCCCTGCTGAATGGCTGTATTCAAGCACCGTAAAATGGATGTTCCGCATGGCATTGAAAACCTCCTGAGGAGTTTCAATATCTGGTTGACCAATGTTGAGATGATATACTTTTTTTCCCTGCTGCCTGGCCTGTTCTGCATACGGCACCAGTTTTCTTATAGGTGACGACGGCATAATTCGGCCTTTTTGAGAGATGTATGGCATAGTGTAAACCTACAGGTTTGCATACTATTTTCAAATAAACTCGAGTAACTACCACATTATGTCGTAGAACGCCTTACAATAATAATTCGTGATAATACCTATACAGGAATTTACAACAAGAAGAAGACATCACACAGTTTTACTTCATTTTCCTATTTGTTTATATTTGCCCCTTCACAAAAAAATTGCGGTATCATATTGAATAAATAAGCGGGAGTAGCTCAGTTGGTAGAGCACAACCTTGCCAAGGTTGGGGTCGCGAGTTCGAGTCTCGTCTCCCGCTCAATGGAAGCAGTAAATAATTTTTTGCTCATAATTTTACGGTACGGCAAGCTGGAAACAGATTATATGCAGAATAAATTGCCCTGGTGGTGGAACTGGTAGACACGCAGGACTTAAAATCCTGTCGCCCGCAACGGCGGTGCGGGTTCGATTCCCGCCTGGGGCACTAAGTTTATGAGCTTTAAATCAGTTGATTTACCATTGGTACAAACACAGGTACAACAACGGCTTTATATGTTTTTAGGATAGATTTAGATCTGGCTCATAACTTTAAAGTCTGAAGGTTTGAATCGTGCCCCCGCAAGAGAGAGGAAAACCGGGTTTTTGAGTACGGCTTTTTCTTCAGATAGTACAATATATAGCTCCGCCTGAACTTACCGGTTAAAACATCCCACTATAATACCGGTAGGTTAAATAATGACTTTGATTTTATGGAAAATATTTAACTATTTCTATATCTTCATTGCCAGATATAAATTATGCGGCTATCTATTCAGCTTGAGCTTCTGCAGGGCGATCAGCTTCCATTAAATTATAATTATCCTATAAGTGCATGGATATACAAGTGCCTGCACCATGGAAATAATGACTTTGCAGCGTGGCTGCACGAGCATGGGTATGCTTATGAGGGCAAGCGATTTAAGCTATTCACTTTTTCTCAGTTGAAGTGCTCGTTTGTAATTAAAGGCGACCGCATGAAGATCAATGCACCACAGGCTTATCTCACCCTCAGCTTTCTTATTGACGAGCCGGTGGAGCATTTTGTTGCCGGATGTTTCCGTAACCAGCAATGTGTTATTGGCGATAAAGTAAGCAGGGTAGCGTTTGCAATAAAGTCAATTGAGCTGCTGCCACATCCGGTGTTTACGGAGAAGATGCGATACCGGCTGCTTTCACCCCTTTGCATCACCCGATCGCGCATTCATGAGGGTGGTGAGGGATATGAATTTCTTTCGCCCGACCATGCAGAGTATAAGAAACACCTTATCAGGAATTTAATAAACAAGCATCAGAGTGTCTATGCGATCACTGGTGATGAGCAGCACTTTGATATTGAGAGCATGAATCTGAACATTCTCTCTACCCTAAAATCGAGGCTCATACGCATCAAAGATCATACACCCGAAGCCACGAGCCTGCGGGGTTGGTTGTTTGACTTTGAGCTGACTGCGCCGGTAGAGCTGCAGCGGGTAGGATATTATGCAGGATTTGGTGAGAAGAATGCGATGGGGTTAGGGTGTGTAG
>JACCZZ010000307.1 GCA_013695715.1 Chitinophagales bacterium
ATGTTAATGCGTTTATTGATTATACAGAAAAGAAAAAGTCAGGAACAGTAATTCAGCGTTTGTTCAGAATGCCTGGGGACCATAATACTATTTATCACAATCTTGTAAACAATGGAATACTGCAATTTAGCGATACGGAGTATCATAAGATTGATGTTGCTGCAAAAGATGTTTATGGAAATGTTTCACACCTTATTTTTTATTTGAAGCAAAGGAAAATTGATCTCCAAAATGATGTCGAAGTTGAAAACACTCCTTTTTTTCATTACGACCAGCAGAACACCTTTAATGAAGACAGCATTCAGATTAGCTTTCCTGCAAATGTTTTTTATGAGAACTTGAATTTTCAATATAGTATGGAGAGCACTTACTCTAACAGTCAGTATTCAGCATTGCATCATATACACAACAGATTTACTCCCGTGCACAGCTATTACACCATTCGTTTATTGCCCCGGTACATTCCAGCTTCCATAAAGTCGAAAGCGTTAATTGTATATGAAGATGGGAACGGAGAACAGATTGCAAAAACCACCACATGGGAAAATGAATGGCTTGTAACCAGTGCGCGTGAATTTGGAGATTTCTACGTAATGGTAGATACAAGTCCGCCGAAAATTGTGCCATTAAGAATTGTACAAAATAAGTTGCTCACCGGAAATATGCTCCGCTTCTCCACTTCAGATAACCTTTCAGGAATAGTTAATTACAGCGGTTATCTGGATAGCAAATGGTTCTTGATGGAATATGATTCCAGGAATGGTCAGCTATCAGGCATGCTACCACCTGATTTGCCTGCTGGTGAACATTCTTTAATCTTAATAGTTAATGATGATGTGAAAAATGGAAGAACGTACACCTTTAATTTTAAAAAATAATTATGCTTGAGGTTGGTGAAAAAGCTCCATCATTTAAAGCAAAGGATCAGAATGGCAATACGGTGTCGCTCTCTGATTTTAAGGAAAGAAAAGTAATACTGTTTTTTTACCCTGAAGATGACACACCCACCTGTACTCAGGAAGCCTGTAACCTGCGCGATAACTTTTCTTTACTAACTGACAAAGGATATATAGTGCTTGGTGTAAGCCCCGATGAGGTAAGCTCCCATAAGAAATTCGAAAAGAAATTTCAGTTGCCTTTTCCATTACTTTCTGATCCACAGAGGAAAATAATAGAAGCTTATGGTAGTTGGGGACCGAAGCAGATGTTTGGTAACCATTACATGGGTGTCATCCGTCAAACCTTTATAATCAATGAAAAAGGAAGGATTGAAAAAATCTTTAGGAAAGTGCATTCTAAGAATCATGCGCATCAAATTATAGAGGCATTCAACAGTAACAATTTGGCAGAAGAGTGATTATCTTCTATTTTTGGCGGCAACAAAAATTTCAACATGAGAAAATATACTATTTACTTAGTTACTATCTGTACGGCAGTAGTATTATTATTTCAATTTTCAGAAGTTAGGACCAACAGCATTCAACCACCCGCCGGAAGAACGGGAGCTCCGGGGGAGCTGACCTGCGGAGATGGTGCAGCATGTCATAATACGACCCCTAATACTGGAAGTGGAAGTGTGATGCTTTCATTCAACGGTGACAACAATGAATATGTACCAGGTGATACCTACCAGGTAACGGTCACGGTTCTTGATCCCGATGCTTCTAAGTTTGGTTTCGAGTGTACAAGTATTGATAATAATGGAGACTCCGCGGGCATATGGTCTGGAGAGGTACAGGGAAATATCGCTTTTCCAACGGCTGGCGCTGTAGACGACCGTAAATATGTCTCTCATTTCATGGCTGACGCAAACAATACATGGATCGTAAATTGGATCGCACCTGCGACTGACATTGGAGCTGTAACATTTTACGCTTCAGGAAATGCTGCTAATGGAAATTCTTCAGCCACTGGTGATGAAATCTATACAACTTCCCTTACAATAAATATGGCTACGGGTATAGAAATAATTGAATCCGGTAATCCATTTATGGTAGAAAGTATTACGCATGATTATCTTAACGTCCAATATTATTCTGCAGGTCTGAATTCAGTGGCCTTTCAATTATATGATCTTAACGGGAAGCATTTGAAAAGCTTTGATGGCAACAGCCAATCCCCAGGCACTCACAGCACCACTCTTGATGTAAGCAGTATTCCGCAGGGATTATACTTTTTACAATACGTATCCGGAAACATTGGAATCACCAAAAAAATAATTATCGATTAAAAAGTGTCGGGTTCTGCGCTCACATTGCTTAAAACTCCTTTTTCAATTTGCTTTGTCTTTGTGGTGCTGCTTTCAAGCTGCGCGAATGATAAAGCATTTGAGCCTGTTCCTATGGTTATTGATACTACCTGTATCCCAAATGGTTATCAGGTTACTTATACGCAGGATATAAAAATAATTCTCGAAACATACTGCACCAATCCTATGTATGGCAGTTGCCATCAGTCTGGTTCTGAATACGATTATACATTTTATGAGGGCATTAAGGAAGAAGCAGATACAGGCACGTTGGAATTGAGGGTTTTGATTTACCATGATATGCCTCCGCCTTATTCTCTAGGCCCAAAGGATCTTACAAGTTGCGAACTACAGAAACTCTCTGAATGGATTTACAATGGTGCCCCCGAATAGATATTTAATTAATGGTATGGAAATTGGCATTCGGCGGATATCTAAGATTAAATTTTATAAATGAACTATCAAACTGCTGCAATACTAAGTTGTAAGCACATTGCAAAGAGATTGTTTTTCATAACTACTCTTCTTGTTAGTCTTATCCCTGCAAAATCACAGGATGTTTATCTGTCAACAAACAGTACAATTTCATTTTTTTCTGAAACACCACTCGAAAACATAGACGCTGTCACCAATCAGGCTGTTGGGGCACTAAATGTTAAAACTAAAACCGTTTTCTTCAAAGCTAAATTGAGCACTTTTGAATTTAAGAAATCTCTTATGCAGGAGCATTTCAATGAGAACTATATGGAAAGCGAAAAATATCCCTTCGCAACTTTCAATGGAACCATCAATGAAGAGGTTGATTTAACCCAAGAGGGCACTTATCAAATTACAGCTACAGGTAAATTTTCTTCCCACGGAGTTGATCAGGATCGCATTATTCCTGGAACCATTGTAGTAAAAGATGATAGCCTGGAGGTGACGAGTGCCTTTGATGTAAAAGTAGCCGACCATCAGATCAAAATTCCGTCTGTAGTTGCTCAAAACATTGCAGAGACCATGCAGGTGAAAGTGCATGCGGTGATGACCCCGGCAGAGGCAACCTCAAAATAATATTCATCGAAAGATTCGATAACCCCCTCAAGAACATCCTGGGGATTTCTTTTTTCTAATACAAATGCGACCTTTACTCCCATATTAGAAAACACTGTAAGTACTCGTCTTAAGAATCTCCGCCTATTATGAAATCTTTAACCCTCTTTTCAGCATTAATGCTGATCACTATCCCTATTTCATTGTTTGCGCAAGAACCTGACCTCTCCGCCATTGTAGATAAAAATTCAGAATCGGCAACTAAAGAGTTTGTTACAGCTACCTTCAAAGGCTTTCGCATTATCAATGCTCAAACGAATGAGACAGCAAAAAAACACAATCTCCATTTTAACATTGCCCATCGTTTTGGAGACATAGCCAGCACAGGTGCAGGCATACATTCATTTTTTGGCTTTGATGCCGCTTCTGACATTCGCTTTTCTTTTGATTACGGAATAACAGATCGGCTTCAATTGGGTGTCGGCAGGTCTAAAGGAATTGACGCTTACTCACAACTATATGATGGAAACATTAAATACCGATTGCTGCGCCAAACAACAGATAATAAAATGCCGGTAAGCCTAACCTTATACGGAGTTGCAGCTATTACAGGGCGTGGTGCATCTTCGGATAGTACCTCTGATGCCTCTTTTCAGAATGCTTCTCAAAGAATGTCTTATGTTACTCAGGCAATTATTACACGAAAGTTTTCACAATCTATCTCGCTCCAACTTGTACCATCCTGGATACATCGCAATTTTGTTGTGTTTAATGATGAAAATGATATGGTGTCACTCGGTGTTGGTGCAAGAGTAAAGGTCACAAGACGGTTTGCAATTATTGCAGATTATTTTTATAACTTTTCCAATTTCAGGATGGATGAAGTAGATGCGGATGGTAACAATATCTATTTTGATCCACTGGGCATTGGGGTGGAAATAGAGACAGGAGGGCATGTGTTTACAATAAACTTTACCAATTCTACAGGAATTCTTGAAAATTGTTTTCTGCCTTTCACACGTTCTAATTGGCTCGATGGACAGTTCCGTTTTGGTTTTAACATTGCACGGAATTTCGTCATAGGAGAAAAAAGCTGGTAATTACAGTTTCAGCTTCTCCTGAAATGCATACACCCATTGCTATTGCTTAACCCATAATTTAATTTCATTAACGTGCAGTGGTGTAAGAGATGTCGTCCATGGTTGTTCCATTATATGAAGGAAGATTTACAGTAGATATAAGTAAGAAGTTTATTCCATTCGATGCTTCTATAGATTCTATGAAAGACAGACCAGCGTCGCTGCTGGTAGATATTGTTCCATTCCTTGTTAAAACCAGGGATGAACTTATTGTAATTGATCCGGGTCTGGGGCAGCAAAACAATGGTTCATTTCCTATTCACCAAAATATTAAGAGTGCTGGGCATTCCCATGAAGAGGTGTCAATGGTTCTGCTGAGCCATCTGCATAAGGATCACGCTGGTGGCATTGGTTATTACGAAGACAATTTTTTTAAACTCATGTTTCCCAACGCAAAATATTATTGTCAGCAGAAGGAAATGGAGCAGGTGATAAGTACTGCTGACTCTCCATCGTACGAGGAGGGAAAACTTAGATTTTTAAAAGATAGTATCAACCTTCAATATTTGAATGGAGATGGAATGCTTAAACATGGTATTTCCTATGAGATTAGTGGTGGCCATACACAATATCATCAGGTCTTCACGATAGTAATAGATGGACAGAGCTTTTTTTTTGGAGGAGATGTGTTGCCACAACCTAAGCAGTTGCTGATGAAATATGTAGCAAAATACGATTTCGACGGGAATGCTGCAGCAGCCAGGCGAATAGAGTATGGAAAAAGAACCGTTGCCAATGGCGGGATCTGCCTCTTCTTTCATTCTTATGAGATGCCTGGTGCAAAAATCCAAATGGATAAAGCCGGTAAATTTCAATTGGAAAGAGCATTGTTATAGAAATGTTATAAGGATAATGAGTCACATTGATGTTATTTTTCCATTTTTAAAATGCATTATAGACATAAAGTTTTGTTAGCTACCATGATTAAAAATACTTAACCCTTATGAATAAGTATTACCAAACAATGATTAACCATCTTCAGAGATATAAGGTCTTTATCTTTCTATTGATAAATTAGAAATTGTATTTTCGTCCGCCCTTTAGTAAAAAATTTGAAAGAAGTCATTTAGTGAAATACTTCTAATTACCTATTACCAAAAGCAGAAACCTAAAGTTTATCTATGAATTTCTTTACACGTTACGGATTTTGTGTAAAATTTTGCATTGTATTATGCCTTTTTTCTCTTTCAGAAATATCGCGTGCGCAGACAGTTATTATTCCTTTTGATAATGCCAACGATACCAGCAATCGCAAACCATTAGGTTGTTTTTATGGATATGAAAGAACTCATATGCTTTATTCAGCCGCAGAGATTGGCACCACAGGCTACATAACACAGATTGGTTTCTTCCTGAATTCGGCCTTTAACCCTGCTGACGTTACTCCCGTAGTGATTAAAATGCAGACTACTGTTAATACTGCTATATCCTCATCTATTTATGGAGCTTCAAGCGCATCTGCCGCAACGGTGTATTCCGGAAATATTACAAGCGATATGCTTGTAGCAAATGACTGGGTCACAATCACTCTTAACACCCCCTTTAACTATACAGGGGACAATCTTGAAGTTTTTGTAGAAACTAATTTTGGCGGATTTGGAGGAGAAGATTACGCCGCAAAGCAATTCAGGCAATCCCAAACGTTAAGTTTCAAATGTGAATATTGGGAAGACGATGATGAGCCTCCTACGGATTATGGCATCGTTACTCATAAGAGACCCAATGTTATGCTCACCTTTGAAGCCGCCTGTTCCAGTGT
>JACCZZ010000322.1 GCA_013695715.1 Chitinophagales bacterium
AAGAATAGCAGTTTTCTTTAAGATTGAAAGTCGGTAAATCATGTTCAAAAGAATTTAAAGTAGCTGTGTTTCTTCTCTGTATTTTTCAAACCTTAAGAGAATAAAATTACTCGATTTATTGCTCAAACAAAAGTAAAAAATGAAAGTTCATTTTATAGCAATTGGGGGAAGTGTTATGCACAACCTCGCTATTGCTTTAAAGCAGAAAGGATATAATGTTACCGGCTCCGATGACGAAATATTTGAACCTGCTAAAAGTAATCTTATTAAGCATAACCTTCTGCCAGAGCATCTTGGGTGGAATGACAGCCAAATCACCGAAGACCTCGACGCGATTGTCTTAGGAATGCATGCCAAAGCAGGAAATCCTGAGCTCGAGAAGGCTAAAAAGCTGGGTATAAAAATTTTTTCGTACCCAGAATTTATTTTCGAACAATCAAAAAATAAAAAAAGAGTGGTGATTGGTGGTAGCCACGGAAAAACTACAATCACCTCAATGGTTCTTCACATATTAAAGAAGCAAAACCTTGACTTTGATTATATGGTGGGTGCCTCGCTCGAGGGTTTTGATGTTTCTGTACGGCTGTCGGAATCTGCTCCCGTCATAATTCTTGAAGGCGATGAGTATCCCGATTCCACCTTAAATCAAATGCCGAAATTTCTAATCTATCACCCTGATGTTGCATTACTCAGTGGCATTGCATGGGATCATATCAATGTGTTCCCAACTTTTGAAAATTATATCTTACAATTTAAACGCTTTGTCGAATCCATTTCAAAAGATGGGATGTTCATCTTTAATTCGGAAGATGAAATAGTGAGCAAAATTGCCGAAGATGTCAGAGCTGGCTTACAAATAATTCCATATTCAACACCCGAATTCAGCATCATGAATCATACTACTTTCCTGATAAGAAATGGCAACAAAATGCCATTGAAAATTTTCGGGCGTCATAACCTGCAAAATTTAATGGGTGCTACAGCCGTATGCAATTCGCTTGGGGTAAATGAAGCGGAGTGCTTTGAAGCATTAAAAGATTTTACCGGCGCATCAAAGCGTTTGGAGTTGCTTGCCGCAGGCGAAACGACAGCAGTATTTAAAGATTTTGCCCACTCCCCTTCTAAGCTGAAGGCAACGATAGCTGCTGTTAAGGAACAATTTCCAGAAAGAAGATTAGTGGCATGTCTTGAGTTGCACACCTATAGCAGTGTAAACGAAAACTTTCTAAAGGAATATCGCGATAGCATGAGCAATGCGCAGATTAAGATTATCTTTTACGATGCCCATACCTTCCAGTTAAAGAATGCCGCACTTCTCAATCCTGTTTTGATACTCAATTCGTTTAATGATGAAGATATTATTGTCTTTACAGAAATAGAAAAATTAAGTAGATTTCTTCAATCACAAGAATGGAAAAATGCAACATTGCTTATGATGAGTTCAGGCAATTTCTCAGGGTTAGATTTGCAAGAGTTAAGTACATTTGTTACTACCCACTCGTAATATAAATGGAACTGAAATTGATCCGTCCGCTGGCCTTTATAGACCTGGAAACAACAGGGGTCAACTTCATTAAAGATCGCATTATAGAAATTGCTGTTTTAAAGCTGATGCCAGATGGAAATATTCACGAAAAGCAAACTCGAATAAATCCATGCATCCCCATTCCTGCACAAGTAACTGCCATTCATGGAATTAAAGATGAGGATGTGAAGGATGCGCCAACTTTCGAAAAGATAGCTAAGCAATATTTTATTTTTCTAGATGATTGTGATTTCGCAGGTTTTAACTCCACCCGTTTTGATATTCCCATTTTGCTGGAAGAATTTTACAGGGCAGGGGTCATTTTTGATGTTTCGCACAGAAAGTTTATAGATGTGCAACGCATCTATCATAATCTTGAACCACGTAATCTTACGGCAGCTTATAAATACTATTGTGAAACCGAATTAGAAAGCGCTCACAACGCTATGATTGATGTAAAAGCGACCTATGCAGTACTCAAAGCACAGCTTGACCGTTACCCGGAACATTTACAAAACGATATTGATTTCCTTCATCAATTTACTAAAGACGGAGACTATGTGGACCTTGGCAAACGGATGTATTTTGAAAATGAGATAGAGATGTTCAACTTTGGAAAACACAAGGGAAAAGCTGTAACTGAGGTATTCAAGATTGAACCAAGCTATTATGATTGGCTTATTAAAGGTGAATTTCCACTCGACTTTAAGGAAAAAGTAAAAAGAATAAGGGAACGAATGAAGAAATAAATTGTCTGCTATGATTATCCTGCAAGTTTACCTGACATCCAGCAAAGGCCAAATAGTTAATTCCTCTTGAACAATTCTCTCATTGTAATACCAACATATAACGAACTGGAAAATATTTCCAGGATGATCGGGGAGATTTTTTCTCTTTATCCAGAGGCTAATATTCTTGTGGTTGATGATCAATCACCTGATGGCACAGCAGCAGAAGTGAAAAAATTAAAGGAGCAATTTCCTGCAAACTTATTTATAGAAGAACGACCAGGTAAACAGGGATTAGGAACGGCATATATTAAAGGCTTTAAATGGGCAATCGAAAGAAACTATGAATACATTTTCGAAATGGATGCAGACTTTTCACACCCGCCGCAAGACCTTCAGAGATTATACAACGCTTGTTTTTTCGATGGATATGATGTGGCTATTGGCTCGCGGTATGTGAAGGGCGGAGATGTAAAGAATTGGCCTACAGAAAGAGTACTCATGAGTTATTATGCCTCAATCTATGTTCGTATGATTACCTGGATGCCCGTCCGCGATACTACAGCAGGGTTCATCTGCTATCGCAGAAAGGTGCTCGAAACAATGGACTTAGATAAGATACAATTCGTAGGCTATGCTTTTCAGATTGAGATGAAATTTGCCGCGTGGAAGCTCGGCTTTAAAATCATTGAAGTTCCTATAACCTTCACTGACCGGTTAGAGGGGAATTCAAAGATGAGCAAGGGCATCTTCAGCGAAGCTGCCTCAGGGGTATTGAAAATGAAATGGAGAAGTCTATTTGCCAGTTACAAGAAGATAGGCAAAATGGAAATAAAGACGGTAGCTAAGTAAACACTATAAAGTCTGGCTCTATCAAAATCATCTCTTCCCCTTGCTTTAACGGCTTTCTGAATCTAAGGTGTTAGCAAAATTACTGCTTTTAGCATCTCCTGCGTATCTCCAATAGTGGGTATCTCACCCTAACAATTCTCTCGCAAACTTCAACCTTCACCCAAAGCCAGAATTTATATACCTACATATGGCTAATCAATAATAACAGTTAAATTCAGGAATGTGAAACAATAGGGTTAACCCTTCGTAAGGAGTAAAACATCTTTAAACCCTATTAACCTTGAAAAACTTTATACACTGTTGTTCTGGCTTTTTAATATATATTCTTCTAATAGCAACTTCTTTTGATGTTAAAGCATATAGCGTAACTGAATTGCAGGCAAGCTATTCCAATGGGCAGACTTTTCTTACGTGGAAAAATCCATCAGTAAGCAACCTTCAATACAATGTTTACCGTTCTGCGTCACCTCTGAGCTCTGCCTCCGATCTGAACACAGCAACCTTTCTGGGATTTGTCCGGGATA